>NZ_JBEUTW010000123.1:0-9772 GCF_040492675.1 Bacillus sp. AP50 | reverse complement strand
GAGGAGAAGTGTATGTGTCTGTTCAGAAAATATTGGAATAAATTATCGAGATTGTTTAATAGGCAATTAGATTATTTTTTAGATAATAAGTTATTACCTGCTGTGGAAAGACTTTTATTTTCACAAAACTTCGCGAGATTTATTCAAAGAAACTCTAAGCAAGCTACTGAAGAAGTTATTGAATCAAGTAGATTTCAATCTATTATTTGTAACATTTTAAAAGAATGTACTACATCACCTTTTAAAGAAATTGCAGAGCAGTATTTAGGTAAAAACGTAGAAATTACTGTGACAGTGGGACAGTTAACAGGCGTTATTGTAGCAGTTGGTGATGACTTCTTAACATTGCAAGAAGGAATAGGAACAGAAGTTTTATTACCATTTACAAGTATTATATCAATTAAAGAAGCGTAAGAAAGGAGCGTTATATATGTTATTTACTGATGAATTACGTAACCATGTTGGGGAACTAGTGCAAGTTGTGACAGCTGTAGAAATCATTGCAGGCGTTCTTTTATCTGTGACGGATGGGGCAGTAATTGTTCGTACTTCTCCTTCTTATGGACCACCAGAAGATGTAGTTGTGCGTATTCCTATTATTGCTTATGTTCGCTTGGAAGGGTAAGAGTGATACAAGTATGAGAGTGTCAGTTGTTATTCCAGTGCATAATGAAGCAAGTACTTTATCAAAAGTTTTAGTAGAAGTAAGAAAGCTCGAACCATATGAAATTATCATAGTAGATAATGGATCGACAGATGGTACGAAAGAAATAGCGCTACAGCATAATTGCCGTGTGATTTATTATAGATATTCCCTTGGTAATGATGTGGGACGGGCAATTGGTGCTAGAGAAGCAAAAGGTGAAATTGTTTTATTTTTAGATGGTGATATCGTCATGAAAAGTGAAGAATTATACAATTTTATTAAAGGAATACAGCAAGGACATGAGATTGTTTTAAATAATTTAACATGGTCCGTTTATTTGAAGATGAGACCGCATTATACGACGGTTGGAAAATATATGTTAAATCGTTATTTGAACAAGAAGGAGTTTGTTGTAGGATCTTTAATTGCAATACCACATGCGATAAGTCGTAAAGTGATTGAAAAACTGGGGTGGTGGAATTTAGCAGATCCAGCATTATTTCAAGCGATGGCGATGTCTAGAGGAGTAGATATTTCTGATATGGCTTCAGTTGATGTCATTTACACAAATAAAGTTCGTCCTGTCCATACGGGCACATCACCTGGCTCTCCTTATCCGAAAGCGACTAGTCGTATTATGGGTGATCATTTGCGTGCTTTACAATACGTAATCGAAACATACGGTAATCGCGGTGGTTTTTCAGAGGACAATAGAGATAGAGCGTTTGTAGGAAAGTATAAACCAGTTTTATTACAAAAGAAAAAAGCGAAATATAGTGCCATTATCCCGGTATCAGAAGAAAAAATAATTATAAGGTCTGTTATACAAGAAGTGAAAGAAGCAGGTGTAGATGAAATTATAGTTGTCGCAAATGGAGCAGATGTTGAGACTGTTAAACAGGCAAAGCTAGAGAATGTTATTGTAGTTGAATTTACGAAGGCGCTTGGACATAATGTAGCACGAGCAATAGGGGCTATGCATGCTACGGCAGATATTTGTTTATTCGTTGATGGTGATTTTGTTATTCCAGCAAAAAAACTCACTCCATTTTTACATGCTGTTGAAGATGGAAATGACGTGGTGTTAAATGATTTACAATGCTTATTAGATATGTTTCATCCAGCAGATCCAATTAGTATGGGAAAATACTTTTTGAATTTGGTAGCGAAAAGACCAGATTTATGGAATAACTCACTAACTGCTGTACCACATGCCATGCATAAGAAGGTAATAGAGAAAATAGGATATGACTCCCTTATCATTCCGCCATTAGCACAAGTGAAAGCTATTTTAGAAGGATTCTCTATTACAACAGTAGAGTTAGTAGATGTTATAAAAACAAATCGAGTACGTCCAGAGCAACACGAATTTGTAAATGGGCGTATTTCAGCGTTTGATCGTATTTTCGGTGATCAACTTGAGGCGGTTACGTATTTATTACAACGTACGGACGAACGTGGTGGCTTTACTGATGGAGATAGAGATAGAGATATCATTCAACAATTGAGAAGGGAAGAAGAGAATACAAATGAATAGTAGTAAAGTAGCTATTATTGGGTTAGGGTATGTTGGCCTTCCTTTAGCGGTACATTTTGCAGAAAGAGGGCATACAGTACTTGGATTAGATAAAGATATTAGAAAAATAGACTCAATTATAAAAGGAGAAAGTTATATTCCAGATGTTTCTTCTAAAGAGTTACAAAGTTTATTGACGAAAAAAAAATTAACAGTAAACACACCGGATCAAGGCATTGCTGATTTTCAAAGTAGTGATTATGTTATTGTCACTGTCCCGACTCCAATTAATGAACAAAGAGAACCAGACTTAAGTGCCCTCATTTCAGCTTCGCATTATATACAACAAAACCTTCAAAAAGGACAAACCTTCATTTTTGAAAGCTCCACATATCCAGGCACACTTGAAGAAGTCATCATACCTATTATTTCTCA
Organism: Bacillus sp. AP50; assembly: GCF_040492675.1. Taxonomy (NCBI): domain Bacteria; kingdom Bacillati; phylum Bacillota; class Bacilli; order Caryophanales; family Bacillaceae; genus Bacillus; species Bacillus sp. AP50. The sequence continues at coordinate 7,175 of NZ_JBEUTW010000123.1, read as the reverse complement.
AAATAGTAACAAGGTAGGGGAAGATTTCTATATCGGATATTCCCCTGAGAGAATTGATCCAGCAAATAGTCAATATTCAGTTCAAGCTATTCCAAAAGTTATTAGTGGACAAACAGAAAAGTGTAGACAAAAGGTAAAGGATTTATATAGTACCATTTTTGACGAAGTTGTACCTGTTAGCTCTCCGAAAGTAGCAGAGATGTGCAAGCTATTTGAAAATATTCAGCGCTTAGTTAACATTTCTTTAGTAAATGAACTAAACACACTATGTGAAAGTTTAGGCATTGATTTTTATGAGGCCATTGAAGCGGCATCTACAAAACCATTTGGGTTTACTCCATATTGGCCAGGGCCAGGGATAGGGGGACACTGTATTCCAGTAGACCCTTTATATTTTCAATGGAGAATAAAAAAGAATGGGGCAATTAGTCAATTAATTGAGGCAGCACATATAATTAATGAAGAAATGCCAGAGAAAATGGTCCGGAAAGTAAAAAGTGTGGTGCAATCACCTGCAACGGTGTTAATTGTAGGGATTGCGTATAAAAAAGATGTAAATGATTTGAGAGAATCACCAGCGTTACCGATTATTCAATTATTAAGAAATCAAGGATACGAGATAGAATATCATGATCCTTATATTTCTTTCGCGGAAATTGGAGATAAGGTGTATCAATCTGTTTCTTTAGATGAAGAAAAAGTTAAAAAAGCGGATTGTATTTTAATTTTAACGGATCATTCTAATATTGATTGGAAGCTTTTTAAAGGAATGGACCGAGTAATAGATACACGCGGGATTGTAAAGAAGGTGAGTAAATGAGTAAGAAATGTTTAATTACAGGTGGGGCCGGATTTATCGGGTCGCATTTAGCTGAAGAGTTGATGAGAAGAGGTTATGAGGTCACTGTTGTGGATAACTTTTATAAAGGTAAAAATAAGTACCATAAAGAGTTAATGAAAAAAATCCGTGTTATTCCAATAAGTGTTTTAGATAAAAATTCTATTTATGAATTAGTAGATCAGCATGATGTCGTGTTTCATTTAGCAGCAATTTTAGGTGTGAAAACAACAATGGAAAAAAGTATAGAGCTCATAGAAACGAATTTTGATGGGACGAGAAATATTTTACAAGCAGCGTTAAAAGGAAAGAAGAAAGTAGTTTTTGCTTCTACTTCAGAAGTATATGGTAAGGCCAAGCCGCCTTTCTCTGAAGAGGGAGATCGATTATACGGGGCAACTTCTAAAATTCGTTGGAGTTATGCAGTTTGTAAAACGTTGGAAGAGACATTATGTTTAGGATACGCATTAGAAGGTTTACCGGTAACGATTGTTCGATATTTTAATATTTATGGTCCAAGAGCGAAAGATGGTCCGTATGCAGGGGTAATCCCGCGATTTATTAGTGCGGCTTTGCAAGGAGAAGACATTCTCGTATATGGAGATGGAAAGCAGACACGTTGTTTTACGTATGTGAGTGATGCGGTAGAAGCAACAATTCGGGCAATGGATGAGAAGGTAAATGGTGAGATTATTAATATAGGTTCTGAGAATGAACAGAGTATAAAAGAAGTAGCAGAAGTAATTAAAAAATTAACGAATTCTTCTTCGAAGATTGTACAAGTGCCTTTTGAAGAAGTATATCCTCATGGTTTTGAAGAAATTCCAAATAGAAGACCAGATGTAACAAAATTAAAAAAGCTTGTTCAATTTCAGGCGAAAGTAACGTGGGAAAACGGATTGAAGGAAACAATTAAGTGGTTTCGTGAACAAAACAATGGCTAAGTCATTATCTGTTATTATTCCTGCATGTAATGAGGTCGATACGATTTCAGACGTTATTCAATCGGTAAGACCATTAAATCCAGTAGAAATTATTGTAGTAGCAAACGGTTGTAATGATGGAACAGAAGATGTTGCAGATCGTTTAGGGTGTAAAGTAATCAAACATACAGAGCTACTAGGGAACGATGTTGGACGTGCAGTCGGCGCAAAACATGCGATAGGTGATGTATTACTATTTATAGATGGTGATTTTGCTATTCAAACTTCAAAATTAAAATTATTCCTTAATCCGATTTTATACGATCAGGCAGATGTAGTTTTAAATAATTTGGATGCATTATTTTTAAAAAGGCAAAAACCTACTTCTATTACAGTATGGCGCCAAATATTAAATGCAATGTTAGAGCGTGAAGAATTAAAAATTAATTCTTTATTAGATGTACCTCATGCGCTGACGAAAGAAGTCGTTCAAAGCATCGGATATGAATGTTTTGTTAATCCTATTGTGGCTCATTTACGCCTACTTCAAAGTAAATGGAGAATTAGTCGTCATTGCGCCATTGACGTTATTACGCCAAATAAATTTCGTCCATTCCAGCATGCTGCATATGGAACAAATCTTTCCCAATCTGAAAAAAGAATGATAGGTGATCATATAGAAGCAGTAGCGGCACGGATATTAAGCAGTGATGAGCGCGGAGGATATTATGATGGAAATAGGAAAAGGGATAGTGTCTATCATACTTTAAGTTTTGAAGAGTTTTATCAAGGATGGGGCGTCACATCTAATTTGTATAAAGGAAAGCAACTATCTGTTGTTATTCCCGTACAAGATGAAGAGAAAACAATTGGAAACGTTATAGAAGAGCTTCGCAAAATTGAACCCTTCGAAATTATCGTTGTCGTAAATGGTTCGTCAGATAAAACAAAAAAAATTGCAAAAGACAAAGGGGCAACGACAATTGTATATAAAGAAGCACTCGGAAATGATGTAGGGCGCTCACTTGGAACTTATTTTGCCAAAGGAGAAATTGTGTTATTTATAGACGGCGATTTTATTATTCCAGCGAGTGAGCTATATCCTTTTGCAAAAGCTATAGCAGATGGAAAGGACGTCGCATTAAATGATTTAAATCACTATTTAGATTTAAGAGTACCACTTCATCTTGTAACTGCATTTAAGTATGCACTAAATTTAGCTTGTGATAGAAAGGATTTAGGGGTAGGCTCACTTATTGCGGTACCTAATGCATTTAGCCAAAAGTGTTTGAAAGCAATTGGGTATAAATCTTTATTGTCACCTTGTGTAGCACAAGTGAAGGCTCTTCTGTCTGGATTTGAAATTGCATGTGTATATCGTGTTGAGGTTGATAAGATGAACCGTATTCGTCCCAGTGAACATTTCGCAAAAATAGGTCACCCTCCAGCTGTACTTCGAATTATAGGTGATCATATAGAGGGACTAGAGCAAATAATTTCATTAACAGACAATCGTGGCGGATTCTATGATGGCAATAGAAAAAGAGATGTTTTATAGAAGTAACAAAAAAGTGTACAACATGTGTACACTTTTTTGTTCTGTTATAAAAACTATAACAGATTAGGAGATAAGAGTATTACAGCTCTACAATGGGTATTGTTCTTATATTACAAAATAGGACTCGTATATAAGGATACCAAAAAAATACAATTAAGGAAAGGGTTAATTTTAAAGACTTTTAAATGAAGTTAACACTATATATATAGTAGTTTGCTCAACATTTCACAAACATGTCACAACTATTTCGTTCACTTTCGTAAAAAAGTAGTATTCTAAGTGTGTAAGCTGTTATATAAAAAATCTTAGTCCTGTACTAATCAAAAATGGAGGAGATTAGGATGACTCAAGTATTAGAAAATGTTAAAAACGCATGGGAAAACTTTAAAGGTGAAAAATGGAAAGCAGAGATTGATGTTCGCGATTTCATTTTAAATAATGTAAACGTTTTCGAAGGGGACGAATCTTTCTTAGCAGAAGCAACTGAAGCAACGAAACAACTTTGGGATCAAGTAATGGATTTAACAACGAAAGAACGTGAAAACGGTGGCGTTCTTGATATGGATACAAAAATTGTTTCTTCTATTACATCACATGCCCCTGGATACTTAAATAAAGATATTGAAAAAGTAGTCGGTTTCCAAACTGATAAACCATTTAAACGTTCTTTACAACCATATGGTGGTATTCGTATGGCAGAACAAGCTTGTGAATCTTATGGATACGAAATGGATAAAGAACTTAGTCGTATTTTTAGAGATTGGAGAAAAACTCATAACCAAGGTGTATTTGATGCATACACACCAGAAATGAGAAATGCACGTAAATCAGGTGTTATTACGGGTCTTCCAGATGCATACGGACGTGGACGTATTATCGGTGACTATCGCCGAGTAGCGTTATATGGTATTGATCATTTAATTGAAGCGAAAAAAGCTGATTTAAATTTAACTGGCGGTGTAATGAGCGAAGATACAATGCGTTTACGCGAAGAGTTATCTGAGCAAATGCGTGCACTTCAAGAGTTAAAAGAAATGGCCGCTTCTCATGGCTTCGATATTTCTAAGCCAGCAACAAACACGCAAGAAGCATTCCAATGGTTATACTTCGCATACCTTGCAGCGATTAAAGAGCAAAACGGGGCTGCAATGAGTCTTGGGCGTACTTCTACATTCTTAGATATTTACATTGAAAGAGATTTAGCAAATGGTACTTTAACAGAAGAAGAAGTACAAGAAATTGTAGATCACTTCATTATGAAATTACGTCTTGTGAAATTCGCAAGAACACCTGATTATAATGAATTATTCTCTGGTGACCCAACTTGGGTAACTGAATCTATCGGTGGTATGGCATTAGATGGTCGTCCATTAGTAACAAAGAACTCATTCCGTTTCTTGCATACATTAGATAATTTAGGACCAGCTCCAGAACCAAACTTAACTGTTCTTTGGTCTAAACAATTACCAGAGAACTTTAAAAACTACTGTGCGAAAATGTCTATTAAAACATCAGCAATTCAATATGAAAATGATGACATTATGCGCCCTGAATACGGCGATGATTACGGTATTGCATGTTGCGTATCTGCAATGAGAATCGGTAAACAAATGCAGTTCTTCGGAGCTCGTGCAAACTTAGCGAAAGCATTATTATATGCGATTAACGGTGGTAAAGATGAAAAATCTAAAGCACAAGTTGGTCCTGAGTACGCACCAATTACTTCTGAAGTATTAAATTATGAAGAAGTTATGCATAAGTTTGATATGACAATGGAATGGTTGGCGGGTCTATATTTAAACACATTAAATGTTATCCATTACATGCATGATAAATATAGCTATGAACGTATTGAAATGGCACTTCATGATACAAACGTTCTTCGTACAATGGCAACAGGTATTGCTGGTCTATCTGTAGTAGCAGATTCATTAAGTGCAATTAAATACGCAAAAGTAAAACCAATTCGTGATGAAAATGGTATTGCAGTTGACTTCGAGATTGAAGGAGATTTCCCTAAATACGGTAACAATGATGATCGTGTAGATGAGATTGCTGTAAATCTTGTAAAAACATTTATGAATAAACTTCGTAAACATAAAACATACAGAAATTCTGTTCATACAATGTCAATCTTAACAATCACATCTAACGTTGTATACGGTAAGAAAACTGGTAATACTCCAGATGGCCGCCGTACTGGAGAACCATTTGCACCAGGTGCGAACCCAATGCATGGACGTGATACAAAAGGTGCATTAGCTTCATTATTATCTGTGGCTAAATTACCATATGAAGATGCACAAGATGGTATTTCTAATACATTCTCTATTATTCCGAAAGCACTTGGTAAAGAAGATGATGTACAAGTACGTAACTTAGTATCAATGCTTGATGGCTATGCAGTAAAAGAAGGCCACCACTTAAATATTAACGTATTTAACCGTGAAACATTAATGGATGCAATGGAACATCCTGAGAAATATCCACAATTAACAATTCGCGTATCTGGTTACGCTGTAAACTTTATTAAATTAACTCGTGAACAACAAATTGATGTAATTAACCGTACAATGCATGAAAGCATGTAAATGAAAAAAGTGTCCCTTCGCTCTTAATATATAGCGAAGGGAGGCTGTTTCAATAAAGGAGGAAGTAACATGGTAAAAGGAAGAATACATTCTGTAGAGTCTTGTGGTACTGTTGATGGCCCAGGGATTCGTTATGTCATATTTACACAAGGGTGTTTATTACGTTGTCAATATTGTCATAATGCTGATACGTGGGAAATCGGTAAAGGTAAAGAAATAACAGTTGAAGAAGTGATGCAGGATGTGACATGTTACCTTCCATTTATTGAAGCTTCCGGAGGCGGTATAACAGTTAGCGGTGGAGAGCCATTATTACAGCTAGACTTTTTAATTGAGTTGTTTAAAAAGTGTAAAGAGGCTGGTATCCATACAACAATCGACTCTTCTGGTGGTTGTTATTCTGAGGAACCAGAATTCCAAAATAAGCTAGATATTTTAATGGATTATACAGATTTAGTTTTATTGGATCTGAAACATATCGATTCCAAAAAGCATCGTAAATTAACAGGGAAACCAAATGAACATATTTTACAATTTGCTCGTTATTTATCGGATAAGAATAAACCGATTTGGGTACGACACGTATTAGTTCCTGGTGTTACGGATAATGAAGAGGATCTACAAAAACTATCTAGCTTTATTCAAAGTCTGTCTAATGTTCAAAAAGTTGAAGTGTTACCATATCATAAGCTTGGTGTATATAAATGGGAGGCGCTTGGACACAAGTATCCACTCGCAAATGTAGAACCACCTACTGAGAAAAATGTAGAACATGCTAAATATATTTTACAAGCGGTCTAATCCAAATATTGGATTAGGCTTTTTGCTTTCTTTACAATAAAATCTAGAGTATATATTGATAAAAGAGTATACTGAAAATAGAATATCCATAATTTTGTACGGAATAAATGGAGAAATTTACATAATTGTAAAGGGAAATCAAAATAGTAAAAAGAATTAAGAAGTAAAAGAGTGAGTATCATGGAATAGAGAACATTTGTAAGTTATTGCGAAAGCTCTTATAGGAAAGTATAATGTAAAGATATGAGCACAGATAGGATTAAGGGGTCAATCTTATATGCTTTGCATATCCACGACAGGTACATAGCTGAAAGGGAATTATTAGAATCTGTTTATGTAATTTTTAAGGAAAATGTTTTTCCTATTGTCGTATATGCAATATGGAGAAACAAAAAGCTAGGAGTGGATTTGTTTGATAAAAAACCCCAAGGTTTTAATATTAACTGCACATTACGGTAATGGTC
>NZ_JBEUTW010000122.1:0-17476 GCF_040492675.1 Bacillus sp. AP50 | reverse complement strand
ACATTATTCTAATTAGAGAGGCTATCAAACAAAGTGTAAAGCGTGTAAAATTCATTTGGAAAAACTACCTATAGATGGTCATATATGAAGAAAATGTAAGTTTTTATTGTTATTTTTATTTCTAGATGTATAGATGACAATACTGAAAAATATCTTTTACTATTCTCTTTTTTATGTAGCAAGAGAACTCATCACAAATAGAGAGAAGTGAGGAGGGCATATTACATATAAATTTTACAATGTAAGAAAGCGAATGCATGGAGAGAAATGCGGTAGTAATAGATACAGGTGCGCGAGGTGTTAGTCCATTCATTAAATGTTTTTATAGAAATAATAGGATTACTTATTAGATGAATATATAGGGTAGTTTATCTAAATAAAGGAACAGGGGACACAGATTATGTCGAAGAAAAAGACGAGTAGGGTATTAGTAGCTGGAATATGTATATCTACATTATTATCGCCAGTAGCTTTCGAAGCATCGAAAGGATATGCAGCACCTTTGGAAGAAAATAAAGGTGGGAAATTAGAAGAGGTAAAAGAGAATAATTTTGAGCAGAGAGTATTTCAGTTGCCGGGGAAAGGTAGCGTAGAAGAAGAAAATAATCGTTTAAGAGTTACTTGGAAACTTTCCGCTAATGAACCGACTGGAATTTATGCAGAGCCAAATGAAGAGATTACAATTGACATAAAAGGAACGCAGTCTATCCAAGCTTTTATTGGAACGAGATCTTATGATGAAAAGGACCCAGAGGAGTTTGATTTAAAACCAGGGAAAAATGTTATTTCATCTTCAAGAGGCGGTATTTTATATTTTTATAATATGAATAACGAAGGAGAAGTAACAGCTTCCGTTACAAATGGTGGTAGTCACTTTCCTTTATTTATTTTAGGTAAGCATACAAAAAAAGATTGGGATGAAATGTTAAAAAAATATAAGGATCCTTATGCAGTTGAATTAAAAGGTGAGAGAAGCTTAATTACTACTACTTACGATTCTGTGCAGAAATATATGAAGAATACGGATCCAACAGATTTAATGAAATTGCATGATAAGATTATCCGTTTAGAAAACGCGGTGGCAGGGTTATCTGAGGACAGTGTTGGGTTTGCAAAATCTCCAACTCATTATGTTCAGTTTGTTGAAAAACGGAAGCCTGCTAAAGGGGACTTTATGTTTGCAAAACATTATCATACAGGATATATTCCAACTGCAATGAATAGAGTTTTAGATATAGAGGTACTTGAGAAGGATGGATGGGGACCGTGGCATGAAGTTGGTCATTTACATCAGCAAGAACCGTGGAAGTGGTCTAAAGTAAGGGAAGTAACAGTAAATATTTACTCATTAGCTGTTCAAAAGGCGTTAGGGAATCAATTAGAAATGGATGAGCACTATAAAAACTCATTTGAGTATTTAGAGAAGCCTAAAGCAGAAAGATTCATTGATGACATTAATCCTCTTACAATGTTTTGGCAATTAAATGTAGTGTATGGAGAACATTTTTATCCTAGGTTACATCAAGCTTATCGTTTGTTACCTCAGAGTGAAATGCCTCATTCTGATGAAGAGAAAAAGCAGCTATTTATTTATATGACATCGCAAGTGGCAGGGCAAAATTTAATTCCTTTCTTTGAGGAATGGGGATTAACACCAAATGATGATATTAGAGAGAAAATAGAAAAATCAAAGTTACCTAAATTAGAAAAGGAAATCTGGAAAGCTACAGATAGTAATGATATTCGTGAGAAGCAAGTTGAACCGTATAAGGTTCCATATGGTGAACCTGCTAATGAAGTACAAAATCTTTTAGTTGGTACAGATTCTGACGAGAATGAAGCAAGTAAACTTGTTCGAAATTTAGGTGAGAATGTAAAAGTAACAGGAAAGATTGTATGGCCTAAACTAGAGAATGGTAAACAGGAAGTGTTAGTAGAAATTGGGGATGAGAAAGGAAATAAAAATTCAATTCCTGTCCAAGTTAACGGATTTTATGATGACAGTATAGTTTTTCAAGGACTTTCAGATGATGTAATGTCGACAGTGACACTTCACCACAATAAGAAGAAATTAAATGTAAACTTTACTAATAATGAAATACATTACCGTTTTGAAAAAGAAGAATATATGGGCTTAACGCTATATGATCGAAATGGGATTGAAAAGAAACGTGTATCTGCAGAAGGACAAGAAACGGGAAAAAGATTTGCGATGGAACTAAATGAATTGGATTTTGAATATGGTGATGTAGTAAAAGTATTCCATGCAGAACCGGATCGTCTGAAGTGGTACCAAAATAATACACTTGTAGATCAAGGGAAGGCTAAAAATAAAAAAGAGAAATTATTCCAAATCACTGAGCAAGGGTTCGAATTAAAAGATAGTTTACAAGAAGTGACGGCGAAACCGCAAAAAGTAGTAGTCGGAATGGATGTAGACAAACTAGATCCGAAAGAATTTGTACAAGTAAAAGATGGAGAAGTGGTTGGTTTTGCAGAAAAACCAAATACATCAAAAATCGGAGAACAAAAAGTAAAAGTAGAAACGAAAGATCGATTTGGAAATAAGAAAGTGACAGAAGTTCCTCTAACAGTAACATATGGAGATAGCCTACTTGTATATGGGCTAAGCTATAGAGATGGTGACTTAAAATCAATTGTAACTTTGCATCATGATACGAAAAAACTGAGTGCGACAGATACAAAGAACCTAATTCATGATTACTTTAAAGATGAAAAGTATTTTGAATTCACATTGTACGATAAAGAAGGAAGAGTGAAGAAAAATATAGCAGTAAAAGGTTTAGAGAATACGCAAGAATTTGCTAAGGAAGTAAATGGAATTGCATTTGAGTATGGAGATGTAGTGAAAGTATATCATGCGGAATCTTCTCGTTTACATTGGTATCAAAAAGATGTATATGTGGGCGAAGGAAAAAGTAAAGAGATAAAGGAATTAGTCTTCAAAATAACTGAAAATGGATTTGAAAGATTAGACGGTGAGCAAACAGTAAAAGCAAATCCGCAGCAAGTAGTAATCGGAACAAATAGCGAAACGCTAGACGTGAAGAACTTTGTTGAAGTACAGGGTGGAGAAGTAGTAGGTTTTGTAGGGAAAATAGATATGACAAAAATTGGTCAGCAAACAGTGAAAGTAGAAACGAAAGATCGTTTTGGAAATAAGAAAGTGACGGAAGTTCCTGTAGAAGTGACATATGGGGATAGTCTAGTCTATCAAGGTGTGTCCGATGTTACACGTTCAATTATTACGTTAAACCACGCTGAAAAGAAATTACATGCAACATTTACAAATGATGAGATTCATTATCGCTTTGTAAATGAACAGTATATAGGCCTTACGATTTATGATCAAAATGGAACTGAGAAAAAGCATGTAACCGCAGAAGGGCAAGAAACTTCGCAGAATTTTGCAGAACAAGTAAATGGTATGGCGTTCGAGTATGGTGACGTATTGAAAGTGTATCATGCCGAGTCAGATCGTTTAAGTTGGTATAAAAAGAGTGAGTTAGTTGGAAAAGGAGATAAGAAAAAGTTTAAAGAAATTTCCTTTAAGATTACTCCAAATGGTTTAGAGCAAGTGCAATAATAAAAAAAGCTCGTAATTACGAGCTTTTTTTATTATTCAGCTTCAGAAACTACTGTGAAGCGTTCGTTTACATGTTTTGGGTTTTCAATCTCATCAAGTGCTGCAACTGCGAAGTCTTCGTAACTTACGTAGCTATCACCTTTTGAGTTAACAAGAAGATTGTCTTTGCCAGCTTTGTAAGAACCAGTGCGTTTTCCTAATGCGAATAGTGCAGAAGGGCTGATGAATGTCCAAGTGATATCATTTGTTTGTTGTAAAATTTCTAAGTTTTTACCTTGGTTTTGAGCTGTTGCAAGATATTCTTTCGGGAAACCTGGTGTCTCAAATACACGTGTTGTTTTCTCTTCGTCTACAAATAAGCTTCCAGCGCCTCCAACTACAAGTAATTTTGTATTTGGTGCACCTTTCATAGCTTCAATAAGTACGTTTCCTGCATCTACGTGAAGGTGTTCTTCGCCTGCTGGAGCACCGAAGGCATTTACAACTACGTCAAATGCCTGCAGGTCGTTAGATGTAAGAGAGAATACATCTTTCTCTAAAACTTTTACGTTTTCTTCTGTAATTTTTGCAGCGTTTCTTACGATTGCAGTTACTTCATGTCCGCGATCCAATGCTTCTTTTAAAATACGACTTCCTGCTTTACCAGTTGCTCCGATAATTCCGATTTTCATAATAAATCCCTCCAAAGTGTTTTGTTAAAGTGTATATCTGAAAGTAAATGAATTTGTTGTAATTAGGTTTGTTACAACCTGTTGTAATCATTATAGTTACAGGTTGGTATTTTTGTCAATAGGGTTGTTTGTGAATTTATTTTTTGTTTTAGTATGCACAGTTAGAGGGAGGGTAGTCAGTCATAAAGATATTGTTACTGTGAACCTGGCTAATATTTGGAAATTGCAAATTGTCGAAAAATGTTGATTTTTGAATGTTTTTTAAATATAATTCGTTTTATGGAGAAAAGGAGGGGTTAATTGTATGAATATTTTAGAACAATTTATTTCATCAACAAATACAATTCTTTGGTCATATATTCTTATTGCAATGTTAATTGGTTTAGGTCTTTATTTTTCTATTAAATTGAAATTCGTACAAATTACTCATTTAGGGGAAATGGTTCGTTTAATGAGTGATGGACTAACTGGAAAGACACGTAAAAAGGGCAGCGTATCATCGTTCCAAGCATTTTGTATGAGTTCTGCAGCTCGTATTGGTATCGGGAACTTAGCTGGTGTAGCGTTAGCTATTTCTATGGGAGGACCTGGAGCTGTATTTTGGATGTGGGTTATTGCGATTATCGGGGCTTCTTCAAGTTTCGTAGAAAGTACGCTTGCACAAATTTATAAAATAAAAGATGGCAGTGGCTTCCGTGGTGGTCCTGCTTATTATATGGAAAAAGGTTTAAATAAACGTTGGATGGGGATTTGGTTCTCTATTCTGATTACAATTAGTTACGGTTTAATTTTCAACTCAGTACAAGCAAACACAGTTACATTAGCGTTTAAAAATGCATTTGGTATTGAGCGTTACGTTGTTGGGATTGTATTAGCAGTATTAGTTGCGGTTATTATTTTTGGTGGTGTAAAAAGTATTGCACGTATGTCGGAAATGATTGTTCCGCCAATGGCAATTCTTTATATTGCGGTAGCGATTTTCGTTGTTATTAAAAACTTCTATTTACTACCAGATGTGTTTACAGAAATCTTTAAAGGTGCATTTGGTTTAGATTCAGCTGTAGGCGGTGGTATCGGTGCTGCGATGAAATATGGTATTCAGCGCGGATTATTTGCGAACGAAGCAGGTATGGGTAGTGCGCCGAACGCGGCAGCAACAGCTGATGTAACGCATCCAGCCAAACAAGGTTTTATTCAAACAATCGGGGTTTTAGTAGATACATTCTTAGTATGTACATCAACAGCATTTATCGTACTATGTTCTGGTGCATATAAAGCAACGAATTTAGAAGGTATTGAACTAACACAAAATGCATTAAGTTCACAAATTGGCCCGTGGGCGAGCAGTTTCTTAGCGATTATTATTTTCTTATTCGCTTTCAGTTCACTTCTAGGAAACTACTACTATGGTGAAACAAATATTGAATTTATTAAGCAAAGTAAAACGTGGTTAACAATTTACCGTGTTGCGGTAGTTGGAATGGTATTATTCGGTTCTGTTGCGACGCTTCAAGTTGTATGGAATATGGCAGACTTATTTATGGGTCTAATGGTAATAACGAACTTAATTGCGATTACACTTCTTGGCCGATTTGCGTACGCGGCATTAACAGACTATGTAAGGCAAAAGAAACAAGGGAGAGATCCAGTCTTCAGTGCAGATTCTATTCCTGGTTTAACGAATACAGAGTGCTGGGATAAGCCAGTGGTAACAGATAAAGAAAAAGCAGTGTAATTGAAAAGGCGAGCATCGAGGTAAATTTGATGCTCGCCTTTTTTGTTGTAGTAAATGATGAAAAGGGTGAGGGGTAATTATTAATATAACTTTTTTGTTTGTTCCTCTCGTTATTTGTGGGGAACGTACTGTTTTAAAAGTATGGCTGGTCGAAGAGGATAAGAGATTGAGTATTGGATAAATGCATGTAATAGCTATATTTTTATGAAAAAAACACGTATGTTAAGATAGTTAACGTATTCATGTCATAAAACCTAACATAAAGTTCTTGATTACTAAAAGTTTTTAGAATATAATTTTCTTATTGTTAGGAAGAGGGGGCAATGCAAATATGAATTTTTTAGCTAGGGTAATTGGGGATGTAAATAATATCCTTTGGTCATATGTCATTATTGCGATGTTAATTGGGTTAGGGCTCTATTTTTCATTTCGTGTGAAATTTGTCCAAGTTCGTTACTTCGGTGAAATGATTCGATTACTTGGGGATGGAGCAAGCTCGAAAACGAGGAAAGCACAAAAAGAGAAGAGCGGCGTATCATCATTCCAAGCATTTTGTATGAGTACAGCTTCTCGTGTAGGTACTGGTAACTTAGCTGGTGTAGCTATCGCAATTTCAGCGGGTGGTCCAGGAGCAGTATTTTGGATGTGGTTAATCGCGGTAATTGGGGGTGCTTCTGCATTTGTAGAGAGCACATTAGCGCAAATTTATAAAGTGAAAGATGGGAATGCATTCCGTGGGGGCCCAGCGTATTATATGGAAAAGGGTTTAAATAAACGCTGGTTAGGTGTTGTGTTCTCTGTTCTAATAACAGTAAGTTTCGGATTGATTTTTAATGCTGTACAGTCTAATACTGTAGCGGCAGCTTTTGATGGGGCATTCAAAACAGATAGTAGATTAGTAGGTCTTGTTATGGCTGGTTTACTTGCCGTTATCATTTTCGGCGGAGTAAAACGAATTGCTCGCGCGGTTGAAATGATTGTTCCAGTAATGGCAATTATTTATGTAGCAGTGGCATTATTCGTTGTTGTAACAAACATTACGGCAATTCCGTATGTATTTAAAGAGATTTTCTTACATGCTTTAGGAATTAAAGAAGTAGTAGGTGGAGGATTAGGAGCCGCGATTTTACTAGGGGTAAAACGCGGATTATTCTCAAATGAAGCAGGTATGGGGAGTGCGCCGAACGCAGCAGCGACTGCGAACGTAACGCACCCAGTTAAACAAGGTTTCATTCAAACTTTAGGGGTATTTACAGATACATTATTAATTTGTAGTTGTACAGCATTTATTATTCTTTTATCAGATGTGCATAATGCAGCTGATTTAAATGGAATTCAATTAACGCAGCAGGCGTTAAGTCAACATATCGGTCCATGGGCTTCTATATTTGTAGCAGTTGCAATCTTCTTGTTTGCATTTAGTTCATTAGTAGGTAACTACTACTATGGTGAAACAAATATTGAATTCTTAAATGGAAGTAAAGTGCTATTAACAGCGTACCGCATTGCTGTACTTGGTATGGTTATGTTAGGATCTGTAGCGACAATTCAAATCGTTTGGGATGTAGCAGATTTATTCATGGGTATTATGGCTGTTATTAACTTAGTGGCGATTGTATTCCTCTCTAAGTATGCTTTTGCGGCATTATCAGATTACGTAAAGCAAAAGAAACAAGGGAAAGATCCGGTATTCTATGCGGATTCTATTCCAGGTTTGAAAAATACAGAGTGCTGGGATAAGTCGGCAGTAGTTGATAAAGAAAAAGCAGTATAATGAGGTGAGCATCAAGTGAAACTTGATGCTTATTTTTTGTTGGTTCAGCTATTTGTGTGAAGTGAAACTCCTGCTCATTAAAGTTTCGCTTTATAATGAAAAAGACGAACATTCATGAATGTTTCATAATAAAATGTATTTTTTTAAGAAAAGTGCGGATATGAGTTGTGATTTATGTTAGAATGGAAAATGCCTTTGAAATAAGAGGTTTTATGATCTTTCCTATCCGATTGAAGATTTTGGAGGAGAAATGGAAAGTTCGGATTATTTCTTGTTTTGAATGGTCAGACGTTCAACGTTAATGAAGAGTTAAATGGAGGATTTTATTAATGAAGTTTGTTATGTTTCTTGTAGGATTACTCGTTGTATTCGTACTCGGTTTTCTTATAAGTGCCGATCGAAAGAAGATTAAGTATAAACCAATCGCAATTATGCTTATTATTCAGCTAGCGTTAAGTTATTTCTTATTAAATACGCAAGTTGGTTATATTTTAGTAAAAGGAATTTCAGATGGATTTGGCGCGCTTCTTGGATATGCGGAAGCTGGAATCGTTTTCGTATTTGGTGGTCTTGTTAATAAAGGAGAGGTTTCATTCTTCTTAACAGCGTTATTACCAATCGTATTCTTTGCGGTTTTAATCGGAATTCTGCAACACTTTAAAATTTTACCGATATTTATTCGTGCTATTGGTACGTTGTTAAGTAAAGTAAATGGTCTAGGAAAACTAGAATCATATAACGCAGTAGCAGCTGCCATTGTTGGACAAGCAGAAGTATTTATTACAGTAAAAGATCAATTAAGTAAAATCCCAAAACATCGTTTATATACATTATGTGCATCTTCAATGTCGACAGTATCAATGTCAATTGTAGGTTCTTATATGAAAATGATCGAACCGAAATATGTAGTAACAGCACTTGTATTAAATTTATTTAGTGGTTTCATTATTATTCATATTATTAACCCGTACGATATTACAGAAGAAGAAGATACACTGAAATTAGAAAATAAGAAAAAACAATCATTTTTTGAAATGCTAAGCGAGTACATTATGCTTGGTTTCACGATTGCGATTACAGTAGCAGCTATGTTACTTGGTTTCGTAGCATTAATTACAGCAATTAATAGCTTGTTTGATTCAATGTTCGGTATTACATTCCAAGCTATTTTAGGATATATTTTCTCACCATTAGCATTCGTAATGGGTATCCCTCAAGCTGAGATGGTAACAGCGGGACAAATTATGGCAACAAAATTAGTATCAAACGAGTTTGTTGCGATGCTTGATCTCGGAAAAGTAGCTGGTGATTTATCGGCTCGTACAGTTGGTATCCTTTCTGTGTTCCTTGTATCATTTGCGAACTTCTCATCTATCGGAATTATCGCAGGTGCAACGAAAGGTATCGATGAAAATCAATCAAATGTTGTATCATCATTTGGTCTACGCCTTGTGTACGGTGCGACATTAGTAAGTATTCTATCAGCGATTATCGTTGGTGTTATGTTATAAAAAAAGATGGTTCTAGCTCATAGCTAGGGCTATTTTTATGGTAAATTTGCATGAAAAAACCAATTAATTAGGAATATATTAACATATAAAAATCTTTTAAAATTTATATTGCATTTCGTCTAGATAACGCTTACAATTTGATTTGTAGGTGGTATCAATTTCAGACTTTCAATTATGGTAGGAGAGAAGAAGCTACCTTTTATAAATTGCAATTTATGTAAACGCTTACTGATTTTAGATGACAGTTGAATAGTTTTAGGGGTTTTAAATTTTTTTAACAACAATGGTCAGACGTCATTCGTTATACGTTATACGACCAATAACTCGTGGGAGAAGTGGAGGATTCACATATGAAGTTCGTAATGTTTCTAGTCGGTTTACTTGTAGTGTTTGTACTAGGTTTCCTTATCAGTTCAGATCGTAAGAAAATTAAATATAAACCAATTGCACTTATGCTTGTCATTCAATTGGTACTTGCGTATTTCTTACTAAATACAAAGGTCGGATTCGTATTAGTAAAAGGGATTGCAGATGGATTTGGCGCCATTTTAAAATTTGCGGAAGCTGGGGTTAATTTCGTATTTGGTGGTCTAGCAAACGATGGACAAGCACCATTCTTCTTAACAGTATTATTACCGATTATTTTCTTAGCAGTATTAATCGGGATTCTGCAACATATTAAAGTTTTACCGATTATCATTCGTGCAGTCGGTTTCCTATTAAGTAAAGTTAACGGTTTAGGAAAACTAGAATCATATAATGCGGTAGCAGCTGCAATCGTTGGTCAAGGGGAAGTATTCATTACGGTAAAAGATCAACTAAGCAAATTACCGAAAAATCGCTTATACACACTTTGTGCATCTTCAATGTCTACAGTATCGATGTCAATCGTCGGTTCTTATATGAAAATGATTGATCCAAAATATGTAGTAACAGCACTTGTATTAAACTTATTCAGTGGATTCATTATCGTTCATATCATTAATCCATATGAAGTAAAAGAAGAAGACGATATTTTAGAATTACAAGAAGACAAGAAACAAACATTCTTTGAAATGTTAGGCGAATATATTATGCTTGGTTTCTCTATCGCTGTAACAGTAGCGGCGATGTTAATCGGTTTCGTAGCATTAATTACAGCAATTAACGGTGTATTCGATTCAATTTTCGGAATCACATTCCAAAGCATTTTAGGATACATCTTCTCACCATTAGCATTTGTAATGGGTATTCCAACATCAGAGATGCTACAAGCAGGACAAATTATGGCAACAAAATTAGTAACGAACGAATTCGTTGCAATGCTTGACCTTGGAAAAGTAGCTGGTGATTTATCAGCTCGTACAGTAGGTATTTTATCTATCTTCCTTGTATCATTTGCGAACTTCTCATCTATCGGAATTATCGCAGGTGCAACGAAGAGTATCGATGGCAAACAAGCAAACGTTGTATCATCATTCGGTTTAAAACTTGTATACGGTGCAACATTAGTAAGTATATTATCAGCGATTATCGTTGGGGTTATGCTTTAATAAATTAAGAAAAGCAATGAGCGTAGGCTCATTGCTTTTTTTGTTTAACTTGCTTTATCCAAGTCTCTTTTAAAACGTGGTTTCTCTAAATAAGTTCCCAGTCTCCACACATATTCCACTGGCCCCATTCGGTATTTCTGGAGCCAATAGGTGCTAACGAATAATTGAATCGTATAAATTCCGATGGTTAAAAGAATACCGAAGAAATAGCCAATTTTCCCGTATAAGCCAAATCCATATGCGTAAAAAATGGTTGTTGCGATAATAGATTGCGCTAAGTAATTACTAACGGACATTTTCCCCATGTTCGCCATGTATGTTAGTAGACGGGTTGCTTTTTTGTAATGGAATAATAAAATGATTGTGCTTCCGTAAAAGAAGGTCATAGTTACTGGTGTAAGGCCATCTTGTAGCATAATTAAAAGCGGGTGCTTTACGAACATAGCTAAGATTTTAATTGTAAAAGAGAAGAGACCGGTGGCAAACCATATTTTTTTGACAGCAGGTATATGTTTATTGACCTCAAATAGCCAGCCTTTTTTCCCTACATACATTCCGAGTAGAAACAGTGGAGACATAAAAATTATTGCGAAAACTGATATGAAAAATAATCCGAATGCACCGTCAATTCCCATGTAATCAAAAGGATTTTCAGTCAATCTAAAGTTGACGTGATCCATATAGCTTCCAGTTTGATGGACTTTATGTTCTTTTTCAGTATAAGGTGCAAAATCATTTATATTTGTAGATGGATCAGTTTGATAAGACATAAGTGTAATAAGTGCGAGTAGAATAATCGCCCAAATGAGCAAAGTTTTCGGTTTTCGATTGATGAACATCATTAAGAAAATCCCAATTATTCCGTATGCAAATAAAATATCTCCCTCCCAAACAAAAGTGCCGTGAATGTAGCCGAGTAGTAAAAGAATGATAATACGTCTTATGTATGTGGGGAAGAATTTTTTTCCTTTTGCGATAATACTTTTTTGTAACAAAATAATGCTAAGTCCAAATAGAAAAGAAAATAGGGATATAAAGTTATGTGTGCCGAAGAATTGAATAAACCAATTAGCGCCTTTATCAAGATCGCCGAATAGATAAGTTGGTTTTTCACTGGTGAAGAACCCGAATTGAATTAATGTCATATTGACTAGTAAAATGCCAAACAAAGCGAAACCACGAATTGCATCAACAGCTTCTACACGTTGATTCATTTTTCCTCTCCTCGTATATTCGTTTTTATATTGAAAATAATACCATTTTATAGCTGGCACTATGTCAAATATGAGGAAATTTAAGGTGATTTTAAGATAGAGAGCAAACAAAAAAATCACCTTAATTCATGTATTAAGGTGATTGAAATATTATTCAGCTGGAGGCGTAAATGTACGTTTCTCTAATTCAGCATCTAGCATAAACAGTGCGTTTGAATCGCTTGTAATACGTTTTAATTTTTGAATGATGCTATCGAATGAAGCTTCTTCTTCAACTTGTTCGTCAACGAACCATTTTAAGAATGTAATTGTTGCATGTTCACGCTCGTCCCAAGCGATATCAGATAAGTTGTAAATACGTTTCGTTACTTCACGCTCGTGCTCAAGTGCGACTTCAAAAGCGTTTAATACAGATTCGTATTCGTTATTCGGATTATCAAATCCAGTAATAATAGCGCGTTCTCCGCGGTCATTAATATAGTTGTAAAGCTTCATTGCGTGGAAACGTTCTTCTTCAGCTTGTACAAGGAAAAAGTTAGCGAATCCATCATAGCTCTCAGCTGTACAGTAAGCAGCCATTGCCATATAAGCATGGGCAGAGTAAAATTCAAAGTTCATTTGTTCATTTAATGCGTCGTGCAATTTTTTTGATAACATAAAATCCCCCTTAGTATTGTGACAAGAATATTATACCATAATTGATAATATTCTCATTTAGATACTTCGAACCTTTTCGAAAGCTTTGTGACGTGTGCATCCATAATGTCTTGTAAGTCTAAATCATATTTTTGCGAAAGAATAATAAGGTTAGATAGTACATCGCCAAGTTCTTCTTTTAGTTCTTGTTTTAGCTCTTCTTCTGTTTTCGCATCTTCATCAGGGCGATCGCGGCCAATTTCAATAGCACGAACGACTCGTGAAACTTCCCCAACTTCCTCGGTTAAGAAATTTAAGCGAATAAAGGCATTATACTGTGACCAGCTTCGTTTTTCGTAAAATTCCTCAACCCATCTTTGAAATGCAACGATATCCATTTCTTCCTCATCTCCTCAATATGTTGTACAATGTTCATTGTATCATAACAATATATAGTTTCGGGGTGTAGGGATGAGAAAGATTTGTGTGTTTGCAGGTTCTAATTTAGGGGAGAGACCAGAATTTAAAGAGCAGGCAATTCAGTTAGGTAAAATGTTTGTTGAGAACGACTATGAGCTCGTATACGGTGGTTCATGTGTCGGATTAATGGGAGAAGTAGCAAACGAAGTTCTTCGTTTAGGTGGACGTGTAACAGGTGTTATGCCGCGCGGTCTATTCCGAGGAGAAATTGTGCATACAGGATTAACAGAATTAATTGAAGTAGAGACGATGCACGAACGTAAAGCTAAAATGGCAGAGCTTGCAGATGCTTTTATTGCGCTTCCAGGCGGATACGGAACGTTTGAAGAACTATTTGAAGTTGTATGTTGGTCACAAATTGGTATACATAATAAGCCGGTTGGTTTATTAAACATAAAAGGTTTTTACGGACCAATTTTGCAAATGGTTGAACGTGCAGCGGAAGAAGGATTTATGAATCCATCAAATAAAGAATTGATCGTTTCAGCAGAGACAGCAGATAAACTGATTCATGCAATCCAAAATTATGAGCGTCCTGTTTTGGGAACGAAGTGGAAGCAACTATCATAGCAAATACGGAAACACATGTCGTTTTAATTTAAGATGGCATGTGTTTTTAATTTGGTTAAATATGTTAATGTTTAGATGTAATGTTTTTGGGAAAGGAGAAATAGATGGAGGAGTTCGTATATTTACGTCCGGTTTTTAAAAGTATTTTAGCAGCGTCTATTCTTGTTATGCTAATTGTTTTGAGACAGAAGAAAGAGTTGATTAATGAATTTTCGCTTTGGTTTATTTCGGTATTATGTATCGGTGTTTCCGCGATAACGTTGTTTATGTCTGGGTTTATCGTTGATGAGTATAATCTAGGTGGAGATCCACAATCGTTTTGTATGTTTATTGCGATTAGTTGTATTAGTGGTCTGAATTTCATTATTTATTACAGAAGGCAATAAAAAGAGGCATTCCGTATTACTTTGGAATGCCTTTATTATTTTGATTGCTTTGTTTTTTATACAGGTACCAGCCACCCCAGCCGCCACCAATTGCTACGACAACGAGGAAAGCATAGTCCTTAACCTCGACACGTATATTGAAAATATTAGCTATAAGTAAGAGAATCCCAACTGTTATTAACGCAAAAAATGCTCTAATTAAGTAGTCTTTCAACTGAACCACTCCCGTCATTTAAGTAGTAAATGATGAATTTGGAAAAGCTTTTTGGGTCTATGATACTAAAGGGTGTTTCCTATATTTTAACATAGATGAGATTGTAATATATTGATAAAAGTAGGGGAGAGGGGTTTGTTAATATTGTCGTGATTTGTCGATAAGTCGATATAATTAAAAAATCGCTGATATATTGGAGGGAATCGCCGATATAATTGGAAAATCGCTGATATGTTGGGGGGAATCGCCGATATATTGGAAAAATCGCTGATATAAATTTCATGTACCAGCATGCGCGACCAATCTATAGAAAAAAGCGACTCTGAGCAAGCCGCTTTCGCTTTAAAGTAATATCCAGCTCCGGTAGCTAGAATGTTCGGTGGCTTCGCTTTTTCCTGCGAGGCAAAGAGCGCCTCTACGTCGAAAGCTCCATCTCCCTCACATTCTGAGAAAGCTACCTCCGCTTTTAGGTGATATCCAGCTCCAGCGGCTAGAACAGTCGGTTGTTTCACTCCTTCATTCGAGGCAAAAAGCGCCTCGTAATCAGGAGTTCCAACACCCTCCTGTTCTGAACGAGCCGCTTCCGCTTTTAATTATTATTGATTCAAGAACGCACGTAGCATCCAAGCGTGTTTTTCTAGTTCTGTGTAGATGCCTAGTAGTAGGTCAGATGTCATTTCATCGTCAGAGTCTTGAGCGATTTCCATGCCTTTTTTCAGTTCGACTAGCATCATTTCGTAGTCTTTCATGATTGCTTCGACCATCCCTTCTGCAGTTTCTCCGTATGCTGCTTCTTGAATAGAAGATAGTTCTAAGTATTCTTTCATTGTTGCTACTGGTTTGCCGCCAATTGCTAAAATACGTTCTGCAATTTCATCGATGTGAGTAGCTGATTCTGTGTAAAGTTCTTCGAATTTCTCGTGTAATGTGAAGAATTGAGGTCCTTTTACGTACCAATGGAAGTTGTGAAGTTTTGTGAATAAAACGCTCCAGTCTGCTACTTGTTTGTTTAATACTTCGATTACTTGTTTGTTCATTATGATCAATCTCCTTTTGAGTTGTTATGTGATATCAATTACTAATTTATAATAATTATAATCTAGTAATCTCTATAAATCAACCCTTTTGCTGGAATTAATTTGAACAAATTATGAACTGTTGTAAATAAAAGGCCCTATTACGGTGAAGTAATAGGGCCTTTGTTTGAGATATGGCTCTTGTTCTGAACGAGCCGCTTGTGCTTTTAATGATATCCAGCTCCGGTGACTAGACCAGTCGGTCATTTCGCGCCTTCCTGTGAGGCAAAGAACGCCTCTTCGTCAGGAGCTCCAATGCCCTCCTGTTCTGAGCAAGTCACCTCCGCTTTAAAGTAATATCCAGCTCCAGCGGCTAGAATCTCCGGTCATTTCGCTCTCTCGCTCGAAGCAAAAAGCGCTTCAAGGTCGAGAGCTTGAAGTGTCCTGCGATTCTGAACGAGCCGCTTCCGCTTTTATTTGTTAAACAGCCTTTTGTTTTTCTTCTACATCTTGCCCATCCCAGCACTCTGTATTCTTTAAGCCAGGGATAGAGTTTGCAACGAAGACAGGATCTTTTCCTTGTTTCTTTTGCTTCAAATAGTCTACTAATGCAGCGTAAGCAAATTTGCTAAGGAATGAGATGGCAATTAAGTTTGTGAATACCATTAGTCCCATGAATAAATCAGCTAAACTCCAAACTGTTTTAAGAGCAGCGATTGATCCGAAGAATACCATTCCGACAACTGCAACACGATAAATCATTAACCATGTTTTACTTTCTTTAATGAATGCGATATTTGTTTCACCATAATAGTAGTTTCCTAGAAGTGAACTGAAAGCGAATAGGAAAATAATAATCGCTAAGAAAGTGCTTGCCCACGGTCCAATTTGTGAACTTAATGCGTTTTGTGTTAATTCGATACCTTCTAAATTTGATCCTTTGTAAAGTCCAGAACATAATACGATAAATGCTGTTGATGTACATACTAAGAATGTATCTACGAAAACGCCTAACGCTTGAACAAGCCCTTGTTTTACAGGGTGAGATACATCAGATGTTGCGGCTGCATTAGGAGAACTACCCATTCCCGCTTCTGTAGCGAATAAACCGCGCTGAATTCCGAACTTGATTGCTGCTCCAATACCACCAGCGATGGCTTGGTCTAAACCGAATGCACCGTTAAAGATTTCCATGAAAATGCTTGGTAACATACTGAAGTTGTTAATAACGACAAAAATAGCCACGCCGATATAAACGATTGCCATTGGCGGAACAATCATTTCTGTAATACGTGAAATGCTCTTAATGCCACCAAAAATAATAACTGCAACTAATAAGGCTAATAGAGCTCCTACGATTGTTCGCTCTAGTCCAAAAGCATTTTCAAACGCTATTGTTACTGTATTTGCTTGCACTGAATTGAAAATTAATCCGTACGCAACTGTAATAAGAAGTGAAAACCAGACGCCCATCCAGCGTTTGTTTAACCCTTTTTCCATGTAATATGCTGGTCCACCACGGAACCTACTTCCATCTTTTACTTTATAAATTTGCGCAAGTGTACATTCTACAAAACTAGTAGCTGCTCCGATAATTGCGATAAACCACATCCAAAATATTGCGCCAGGTCCACCCATTGAAATTGCTAATGCTACACCAGCTAAGTTTCCGATACCGATACGTGCTGCTGCACTTAAGCAAAATGCTTGGAATGGTGAGATGCTATCTTTCTTTTTTTCTTTTCGATTAAACCCTTTACTAATTAAGCTGACCATCTCACTGAAATGAGTAATTTGGACAAATTTTAATTTAAAAGAGAAGTAAAGACCGAAGCCGATTAGCATTGCAATAAGAATATATGACCATAAAATATTATTCGTTACCTCAAGGAATCTGCTAAAGATATCAACCATATAATACACTTCCTTTTTTTCGTAATAAGAAAATTATATGCAAAAAATATACGAGAATCAATTTTTCTAAAAAATATGTTACTTAAAACATTTTTGTGTTATGATTATGTTACATCGTAATATTTTTAGAATTATTTACATTTAAAAAAACTAAATTTAAAGCGAGAAGGTGGGGATAATTTGAAAGAAGATTCTTTATGGAAAGTAAGCCTTGAG
>NZ_JBEUTW010000121.1:0-7965 GCF_040492675.1 Bacillus sp. AP50 | reverse complement strand
GTCCTATAGTATAAACGATAATAACGAAAGCTATTTGAAGTCCTTTGAAGGAAATAAGTTATTTAAAAAAATTCCATATAGAAAATTTGTTAAAATTTCAGATGTAACAAATGTCATTTTATTTTTAATGTCTGATAAAAGCGATGCCATTAGAGGGCAAAATATTGTGGTTGACTATGGATATACAATTGTATAAATAAATCATCTTGGGAATTAAGGGTGTGGATAATGAGTTTACTAATTAAAGATTTAACAAAGAAATTTGACGAGCATATTGCAGTGAATAATTTGAATATCGAGATACCAAAAGGTGAAATATTTGGATTCTTGGGCGGGAATGGAGCAGGTAAAACGACTACATTTCGAATGATACTTGGACTTTTATCGAAATCAAGTGGGACCATTTCATGGAATGGTAAACCTATAAATTATGGTGTTACAGATAAAATTGGGTATTTACCAGAAGAACGTGGTCTTTATGCGAAAATGACTGTCAAAGAACAAGTTAACTTTTTTGCAAAACTAAAGAACATGAAAAGTAAAGATGCAGAAAAAGAACTTCACTATTGGCTGGAGCGTTTTAATATTACTGAGCATCTGAACAAAAAGGTAGGAGAACTTTCTAAAGGCAATCAGCAAAAAATCCAGCTGATAACAGCGATTATACATAAGCCTGAACTCTTAATTTTAGATGAACCATTTAGTGGTTTAGACCCAGTAAATGTTGAAATGTTAAAAGACGCTGTTCTTGATATGCAAAAACAAGGGTCGTCAATTCTTTTTAGTTCACATCGTATGGAACATGTGGAAGAGTTATGCCAACACATTTGTATTATGCACAAAGGTGTACCTGTTGTTCAGGGTGACATTACCAAAATTAAAAGTGATTTTGGTAAAAAGAACGTTGTAATCGTTGGCGATCATAACTTTGACCATTTGAAAGAAATAAAAGGTGTAGAAAGTATGAAGAAACGTAAAAATGCAGTTACTCTTAAAATTTCATATGAAGAAGTTTCACATGTTTTATTTAAAGAGATAACAAAATTAGGGTATGTTAAAAAGTTTGCAGTAGAAGAGCCTACATTAAATGATATCTTTATCGCGAAAGTAGGTGCACAAAATGAATAGCTTCTGGACAATTTTTTTACAAAACTATAAATCTAAAGTGAAATCAAAATCATATTTTGCTATTACAATAATAGTTTCTATGTTAATTATAGGATTGATGAATTTTGACAAGATTTATAACTTGTTTGCAGGTAACGAGGACGATCAAGTTGTTGTTGTTACAGAAAAAGAAGAATTATATTCAACCATTCATCAAGTGTTTAAAAATGTCGATAGTAAGATACAAGTTAAACGTAGCACGGATAAACAAAAAGCAGAATCAGGTGTTAAAAATGGTGATTATACATATGCAATCGTTGTAGAGGAATTGAATAATAAACAATTAAAGGCTACGTATATAACTGAGACGGATGTAAATCAGCAAGATGTTAGCAAGGTTCAAACGATTTTATCTCAAATACAATCTTCTAATTTCGCCCAGCAATTGAATCTATCTCAAGATGAATTAAAGGTGTTAACAACGCCAGTAGAAATTCATACCAAAACGGTTTCAGATAAGGTTAAAGATGGAGAACATACTGAGGGTGTAGGGATTTTAATTAATGTCTTTATCATGCTAAATTATCTAATGATATTAATGTATGCTGCACAATTAGCAACAGATGTTGCAACAGAGAAATCTTCTCGTGTTATGGAGTTAGTTGTTTCAAGTATTTCGCCTACCAAACATTTATATGCGAAGCTATTCTCAACATTATTGGCTGGTATTACGCAAATCATAATTTGGGGCTTGGTCGCAACTGTTGGATATAAAACAGCAATTAATGATTCGAAAAATGATATTTTAAATAGTATTGATTTAAATTCTGTTGCTCCAACTCTAGTGTTTTATGGGATTCTATTCTTTACATTAGGATTCTTATTATATGGCTCATTATCTTGTCTATTTGGCTCTATCATTACGCGTATAGAGGAATCTTCTCAAGCTGTTATGCCGCTGATGTTTATGTTACTTGCTGCTTTGTATATAGCAATTTATGGAATGTCAAACCCAAGCAGCATGGTTGTTACCATTACTAGTTATGTACCTTTCTTCACTCCTATTGTTATGCTTGTACGAATTGGATTCCTCAATATCCCAGTATGGGAGATTGCGCTTGCATTAGCAATTCTAATTGCAACAATATGTATGATGATTGGTTTAACGAGTCGTGTTTACCGCGGTGGCGTATTAATATATGGTAAAGGTGCATTTAGTAATATCAAAAAGGCAATCAAATTAGGGCAAAAATAGGATTCGTCTATTCATTTCTAAACTTAAATTTACAAAGATCTGCATAGTTAAACTGTGTAGATCTTTTTTGTTGAGAAATTTATATAAATAAATATAAAAATTGCTGTATTAGGCTATTTTTCAAAGAGAATTTTAAAAAGCTCCCAAAAGAGAGTAAAGAATCGAGTTCTAGCGAACAACGTAGAGCGATAATTAATATAATTTATGTCTTTCTCCAAAATGGAGAAAAGAAGTAGGGAAAAATTTAGTTTTAATAATAATCATTTATTTGCTACATAAAGAAAACCCCTTGACTATCAAGGGGTTTTTCATATGACCCCGGAGAGGCTCGAACTCACGACCTCCACCCTGTCAAGGTGGCGCTCTCCCTGCTGAGCTACGGGATCCCAACTATAAATGTTACCATCAGCAATGTATTTTCATTTCATTCGTGTAATCGGAGAATTTGTACAATTTGTTGAGTATTGTAACATTTGATGTATTCCTATAATAGCAACAAACTTTAATGGTGTAAAGGTGTAATTTTCTGAATATTTATATTCTAATTTTGTATAAAAAAATAAGCCCCGAAGAGCTTATTTTAATAATAATATCAACGCAATTATCAATGATATTTTCAAAAATACAATCATAAATAATGGAGCTTGTTCATAAGCTATCGTCCTGTAACTGTCATTCCTGCTGTGTAAATTGTATCAATAGAACCGTCGGCGCCTTTTATTTCGACTTTATAACGATATGTTCCATCCTCATAAATATCATCGCCATATCCTGTGAAAGTTGCAATTTCATCATTGCTTCCAGCTGGGACCCATTGATTTTGCCAACGGAAGTTGGTTTCAAATTCTCCCCATCTATCGCCATATTTCTTTTCAAGGCTGACATTGTAATGAATTTCTTCAGCTCGGTCATTTGTAATTCTTGCAATTACGCTGTTACCAAAAGTAACTTGTGTAGAGTGTACCTGAACTGTAACACCGTTCACCGTTTCACCAGGACCACAAATGTAATGACAACCATCCCATTCGTCAGCATGTGCTTTTGGTGTTTCAATGTTCATAACCGTTAAACCGCCTAAAGCTAATGCGCCAGTTAATAATACTTTACCAAATGTTTTCACTTGAAATTCCCCCTAAGTATACTCTCAATTCGTTCGATAGATATCACATTAATCTAATGGAACGTTTTTTCCTTAAGTGTATTCGCTATGAATCTTTCATCTTGTAGTAATCTAATCACTACATAAAATTTCATAGTTTTGATTCCATATATGTATCATGATTTACATAGAACAAATCTGTTAATACGCTTTGGTTATTTACTTATTCCACTACTTCTTGTTACCTTTTATTGGTAAAACGTTGGTTTTATTATATACCATTATTATCTATTTACAAGAGAAAATAATACTGTATGCAAAAATGCATAATAAAAAACACTGCTTGTATTCTAGATTACAGATTAAATGGAGTGTTGGGTTTCAATTAATATTTGAGTGGAACTTAATGCTAATTTTTTATGCTTAACAGTATGCATATATCATCGTTTATTAAAGTCATAATTGATAAACCTTGTTCAGGGGACGCTCTTCCTGCTGAGCTACAGAATCTTCAAAAGGGAAAGTATAAGCGATTATGCTAGTAATGTATGAAGGAATAATGATGAGAAGCGAATTCAGTAGAAAGTAGTCTTTGGATGTAGTGGTTATATTATTTACGATACCAATCCAAAGGACCTTCAGCACTCAAATCAACAAGAAAAGGGAGTAAGAAATGTAAAGGTAAGCTTATAAGTTCTGGCATAGCGTTCACCGTTTTCTTTGATAGATATTGTCTCATAAAACAATACGGACAATCCTTTTCAAATGTCACGAGTATTGCCCATACATCTTTTATTGTCCACTTCGTTTTACAATACGTACAACGCGTCATGAGGTTCCTCCTCATTTTAAGTTTTCTTCTAGTATACTCCATTCCATTGTAAGAAAGTCATTTGTATTTGGTGTGGTAAAATGTAAGTTGTTTTATTTTTATGTGAATCTATTTAGTCATTTATGAACAATTACATATCATTTGATATTTTTGCAGAATGATAGATTTTCAGTTTCAATATGCCAATTGGCCAATATATCCTTTTTACAATTTACTGAAAATCATGTATAACAGAGATACATGATTATTTTATCTCGCTATTTGCGGGCAGTAAGATCTCTTACCTCGAAATTCAGCAAAAGTAAAGAAGTTAGGTTCGGGTCGGAATGCCCGTAAAAGTCCGATTCGTGGGGGTTGATGAAAGTTTCACTTTATAAATATTCAGAAGTAGAGGGAGAAAAGTTGTAATGGTAAGAAAAACGTTCAAGATGCGCGTGTCTAAAAATAGAACGATTTCGATTAATGGATCGATTCTTGATGTGGATGTTACACATGATGAATTTTTACAAGAGTTTGTTGAGTGGGTTGATTCTAAAGGTTGGTCGTTTATGGGAATAACAGATGAGATTACGCCCGAGGAAGCTAGTCAAAAGTTAATAGATTCGTTGATTGATGAGAAGGATAAGAAAGAGTAATTCCTTCTTATTTTTATTGTATATTTATGTTCTTTATCGTAAAAGTATGATATAGTAAAAAATAGTGAAATTTCTTCCAATATAATACAAATTACATATGGTTGGTAGATTTATTATTTTGTTAAGGAGTAAATGGAAAAGGGAGAGTCATATGGTAAATTTTAAGAAAATTTTGGTTTTTATTACAGTTATTTGTTCGTTTTTTTTGACGCCCATAACATTGCGTGCTGAGACGAATATTGGAGTAAATCCAGAACAAGTTGCACCACCACCTGCGGAAGGACCGAATGTTTTTAGTCAGTTTGCAACGACAATTGATGCGAAAACAGGAGATGTTTTGTATGATAAAAACGCATATCACCGAGCATATCCTGCTAGTACGACGAAGGTGTTAACAGCGATTTTACTCATGGAGCATACAAAGCCAGAGGATCAATTTACATTTTCACAATTAGCATTAGATCAAGAGAAGAGTAATTATCAAATTGAGTTTCAACCTGGAGAGACAATTAATAGAAATACTGCGCTTATGATTTTAATGGTGCTGAGTGCGAATGATGTGTCGTATGCGATTGCGGAGCGGATTGGCGGGAGTGTTGAGAATTTCGCTAATATGATGAATGAGAAAGCGAAGCAATTAGGAGCGAAAGATAGCCACTTTGTAACACCGAATGGATTGCATGATCCGAACCATTATACGACGCCGTATGATATGGCTATGATTACGAAGGGTGTGCAAAAGTATCCTGAAATTTTACAAGCGATGAATACGAAAAGAACGACAGTTACGACGTCTAGGCAGACGGTGTCTATTTTTAATAAATCTAATTTTTTTGAAAATCCATATAGCATTGGCGGTAAGACAGGGTTTACGAATGAAGCACGTAATACACTTGTTTTATTAAATGAGAAAGATGGAAATCGTATTATAAGCGTAGTAATGGCTTCTCAAAGACCTGAAATTTATGAAGATTTGAAGCAGATGGCGGAATATTCTTTCGGTCAATTTACGAAGCAAATGGTGCTTGATAAACATAATTGGCATCAAAAAACAACATATTTAAATAAAGATGTTAATTCTGAGTTGGAACAAAGTGCGGAGCTTATGCTTAAGAAAGATGAAGGGAAAAATGTGAAAACTATTTTCCGGGCGGCTTCATTAGATAAAGAATCTTTATATCATAAAGGAATACATCGTGGTGAGGTAGTTGGTGCAGTTGATATTACGAAAAATAATCAAACAATTGCGACGGTAAATGTTCTTTCAACAGAAGATGTCACTTTTACGATGCCTAAAAAAGATACAACTATGCCTGAAGTAAAAGACTCAAATGTGAAAGTAATAAGTGTTGGGATAGGTGCGATTATATTATTTGGAGCAATTTTATATGTAGTGTTGCGCCGAAATACAAAAGGAATGAAATCAGAAGGTAAATAAATTACTAATAAAAAGACTGTGTAAAATTTTGGCACAGTCTTTTTTCTATATTTTAAATAACTAATAATTGTAAATTTTCTTATTGCAATAACTTAAAGTTCGTTATATCATTTACTTGTGTTCTTGTTAAAGAACACAAGTGGATATTGCATACTTCAAATAATATAAAACAACGGAGAGGGAGAGAGACGATGAAATTAATATGGAAGATAATTAGCAACGCGATCTCATTTGTTTTATTTGCATTGATGGTTTTTTTAGCTTTTGTAGTTATTTCTTCAAAAGCAAGCGGTGGTGATCCGACAGTGATGGGATATCAATTTAAGAGCGTTCTTTCAGGATCAATGGAGCCGACGTTTTTAACAGGATCAATCATTGCAATAGAACCAAACAAAGATGGTTCTAAATATCAAAAAGGTGATGTTATTACCTTTAAAGAGAAAGATCAAAAAATTATCACTCACCGTATTATCGGTGTGAAAGATACAAATGGAAAAGTAATGTATGAAACAAAAGGGGATAACAACAACGGACCAGATTTAGAGCCAGTACTTGCAGAAAATGTAGTTGGAAAGTATGCAGATATTACAGTTCCGTATGTTGGTTATTTACTGAATTATGCGAATTCAAAAGCGGGAGCAGCATTGCTTCTTATTATTCCAGGAGTCTTTTTACTTGGGTATTCCGCGATTTCTATTTTTGGTGCTATTCGTAGCATTGACGGAGAAAAGAAAGATAAAAAAGTAGAACAATCCGTCTAGTTCGTTTGGTTATACTTTCCGTTTAGGAAGTTAACAAATATATATTAAGGGGATATGGACATGACTTTAAAGAAAAAATTAGGAATGGGTATTACATCAGCAGTATTAGGAGCAGCTTTAGTTGGTGGAGGAACATTTGCATTTTTCAGTGATAAAGAAGTGTCAAATAATACATTTGCGGCTGGAACACTGGATTTAGCATTAAATCCATCAACAGTTGTTAACGTATCGAATTTAAAACCTGGGGATACAATTGAAAAAGAATTTAAACTAGAAAATAAAGGCTCTTTAAATATTAAAAAGGTTCTACTGAAAACAGATTATAATGTAGAAGATGTAAAGAAAGACAATAAAGATGATTTTGGTAAACATATTAAAGTAACATTCTTAAAAAATGTAGATAAGCATGAGACAATTGTGAAACAAACTACTTTAGATAAATTAAAAGGTGACACACTTACAGCTGTAGATAATGATTTATCGGCTTGGTTCTGGGATGAAAAAGGTATTTCAGCAGGTAAATCTGATAAATTCAAAGTGAAATTTGAGTTCGTTGATAATGGAAAAGATCAAAATCAATTCCAAGGCGATAAGTTACAATTAAATTGGACGTTTGATGCACAACAAACAGCAGGTGAAGAAAGATAATAAGAAAAAGGGCTATCACATGGATAGCTCTTTTTCTATTTTTCTAGTATTTGTCTATCAATTTTAATAGTTCTTTACTATAATATAGATAATGTTCTGTATAAAGAACGTAATGTTCGATGGGAGAGATTAAGATGCTGAAAAGACCGCGTAATTTTAAAAAGATGCTTATATTGCCGTGTATGTGTTC
>NZ_JBEUTW010000120.1:0-19025 GCF_040492675.1 Bacillus sp. AP50 | reverse complement strand
TAATTATATTTTCCACCACTACAGCTCATTTCCTTTTTTATAAAAAAAGACACAGAGATTCCTCCCCATGCCTACTAATTTCCTACCTTTTCACCGCATGCACATAATGCACTGTCTCAAAAGCTTTCAAATAATCGTTTCGTCCTTCAAAATATAATTTATTTATGTCTTCTGGCGATAAATGCTCATAAATAAGTAAGCCCGCCTTCTCAAACAGTGCTTCCATTTCGGCATAAGAAAAACATGATTTCATTGGTTCTCCGCCTACCGCAGCCATTTTTACCATATTTTCAACTCGATTGGACAGTCCCTTTTCCGTAAACAAATTTTCATCGGGATAATCAAAAACGATAGAACTACCTGCCGGAACCACCTCAAATAAACATTCTAATAAACTAGCAAGTTCCTCTTTCGTTAAATAGTACGTTACACCTAATAGACTAAAGAACGTCTTTTTATTTTCAAATCCTTCATTCCGTAACTGCTCATAGAAAAATCCTTTCGTAAAATCCATTGAAACAAAATGAAGGTTATTCGGAACTTCAATTTCTACTTCTTTTATTCTTTCCTTCTTAAACGCCTGCGTAGAAGGATGATCCACTTCAAATATTTCTATTTTATTTTCTAATTCTCGGTGTCTAAAACTGAACGTATCTAAGCCTGCACCGAGTATGACGTATTGTTTCGCTCCTAATGTAATTTCATGTAGTAATACTCTTTCACAATATGCGGCACGTGCTAAAGGTGTTGGTGATAACTGAACTTGCGTAATCCATTTTAATATTTCTTTTGGATTGTCTTGAAACTGCTCTGCAATTTCTTTATTGAAAAAGTGAATCCCTTGAACCATATTCGTTTCAATATTAATTCGTTCTTTTGGCGAAATGAACTCTTTAGCTACATAATCATCAAAGATTTTCGGATTATCAAATTCACTATGATATGCCCTGCTGAAAGCTGATACTAACGACGTTACACTTGCTTCACCTTGTTTCACGCACATACACTCTCCTTCATTTTCACAACAAAAATAGGGTTCCCCTGGCCAGGAGAACCCTATTATACACCTTATTTTTATATTGGTAAATTATAGCATAAATAAGTTTTTTTGTCAAGTTTTCAGCCTACTAACGCTCCAACAATTTGTGTAATCTCTAGCAGGAAGATTTCGATCTACACCGAATATTCCAGTTCATAACAATACAAATGGAGGCCAATATGAAACGATTCGTCATTATTACTGTAGGAAAAACACACAGCGGTAAAACTACATTTGCAAAAGCTTTAGAAAAAGAGTTACCCCACTCTTTCGTTATGGATCAAGATAACCAAGCTGAATTTATTAACACGCATTATGAAAAATTACAGCCGGCTGAAGGTGCTAATACATTTAAGCACGGTCTTTCAAAATTCATTGTTGATTATGCGAAAGAACATACAAATTTACACCTTATTATTTGTAATTCCAATCGCAGTAAAAGCGGAAGATTCTATTTACTAAACGAATTATTTCCACAGAATGAATATGTACGCATATTAGTTCATTTTGACATTCCAGATGATGTACTTTACGAAAGAGTGGCTCGAAGCACGCGAAGTACGAATATTTTTAGAGGTGGATATTCTAGTTTCAAAGAAGTACTTGATCGACAACAAACTGAATCACTTCACGATGATGTGGTAGATCCTGTAGAAAACGAGGCTGATTATTTGTTTGTTATTCGCAATAATAAAGATGTAAGCTTTACTATAGAAGAAATTGTTCATCTAGCTAAAGGTTTATCCCCTACCCCAAATAAGAGATTATAAAAATTACATAATCATAGATTATTATGCAAATCCTTCCTCTAAGCGCCTAACATAGTATATAATAATAAGATAATCTACTTCTATATGCTCATTTTTACACAAAACAGTTCATGCATATGAAAGAAAAGAGGTACAAAAATATGAAAACAAAACAAACAATTGCTGCGTCTACACTAGCTTTAGCAATGATTGCTGGCGCGAACTCTGCTCATGCGGAAGTAAATGATGCTACTCCTCAGCAAAGTACGGGAGATCGATTAGCTGAAATTAAGCAACATAAACAAGAGTTAGATGCAAAATTGCAGCAACACAAAGAAAACGTGGATCAAACATTAAATGAACTTAACAAGGTTAAGGAAAATGTTGATACGAAGGTGAATGAACTACATGAACGTAAACAAGTTGCTGATGAAAAAATTAACGAAGTTAAACAGCATAAACAAGAACTAGATGCAAAACTGCAGCAAGACAAACAAATCGCCGAAGATAAAATCGCTGAAATTAAAGAGCATAAAAAACAAGTAGAAGATAAAGTTGCTGAAGTAAAAGAACATAAGCAAAATATCGATAACAAAGTGAATGAGATTAAAGAACATAAACAAACTGTCGATGAAAAAGTGAATGAAATGAAGCAACATAAAGAGAACATTGATCAAAAGGTTAATGAACTTAAGGAGGTTAAAAAACAAGTAGATGAAAAATTAGCTGAGTTAAAGAAAGCGAAACAAACTGCTGAGGACAAACTCGCTGAACTAAAAGAAAACAAGCCGAATACCGGTAACACGTTAGAGGAACTTAAGAAAATTAAAGGCAATTTAGACAGTCTTTCCGCTAACTTAGAATTAGCTAAACAAGATGTAAAAAACAAACTAGCTGTTTTACAAGAAGCTAGACAAGATTTAATTAATAAAATTAACGAAATTAAACAATCGAAACAAACTGTTTCAGATGATTTATCAAAGAAAAAACAAGACTTAGATATTAAAATCAACGACTTTAAGCATACTGAGAAAAAAATTGACGACAAATTAGCTGAGTTACATACAACGAAGCAAAATGTTGATAACAAGATTAATGAAGTATCACAGTCTAAACAAATGCAAGCAGATAATGGTACTAAAAACAATAACGCTAAAGAACTTCCTAACGCTGGTAGCGAGCAATCAAACAATATGGCTCTAGGAATGCTATCTGTATTAGGCGGTGTTTTATTACTTACTCGTAATAAAATTAAAACGTTATTCTCTAAATAAGTCCATAAAAAAAGGAAAACCGCACATACATGTACGGTTTTCCTTTTTTTATATTAACTGTCCATCTCGAAGCGTCAATATACGATCACATACATCAAGCATTCTTTCATCATGTGTAATCATAATTGCTGCTTTTTGGCTCTCTTTCACTTCGCGTTTCATCATTTCAACAACTTCACGTGCGCGTTTTGAGTCTAAGCTTGCCGTTGGCTCATCCGCTAATATTAAATCTGGGTTGTTCATGAACGCACGAGCGATTGCTACCCTTTGTTTTTCCCCGCCAGATAGTTGATTTGGATAATGATTCTTTCTTTCTCCTAATCCAAATGCCGCTAATAAATGATCTGCACGCTTTTCGGATTCTTGTTTACTTTCTTTTTTTAGCTTTGCAATGTAAAGTAACTGTTCTTTCACATTTAAATATGGAACAAGGTTTGCAAACTGGAAAATGAAGCCGATTTTTTTCAAACGAATGTCTGTCATTTCCTTTTCTGATAACTGTGTAATATTTTGCTCACGAATGTAAATATCCCCTTTTGACGGTGATAATAATGCACCCGCGATTGATAATAACGTACTTTTCCCTGATCCAGAAGGACCGACGATTCCGATAAATTCTCCGGCTTTCACATCAAGCGATATCGGATGAAGGGCTGTTACTTCCGTATTCCCTTCTCCGTACACTTTACTTACTTTGTCTAATTTTAATAATGAAGTCATTACATCCCGCCTCCAATTGCTTCTAATGCATCAACTTTTAATACTTGGTATAACGAAATAAGTGTTCCTAAAATACTAATTACGATAAAGATTGCTGCATATTGCGCAATCATCGGTGTTGTTAATAAGAACGGCATACCTGCTGGTAAAATTTGTTCTAACCCTTGTACAAGAACGATACTGATTACCATCGCAACGACTGATAAGAATAACGCCTGCACGACTAAGCTATTTGCTAAATACGAGTTCTTTGTACCGATTGCTTTTAATACACCTAATTGCTGTGTTTTTTGCAGTGTAATAACGTAGAAGAATACACCGATTAGTAATGCAGCGATAACAAGTAAGAACGCAATGATCATCGTTAATGTTCCTTGTTCTTCTTTAAATCCTGGAATACTTTGTAGCACTTCTTTTTTGTCAATTACGTGTGCATTTTTAATCTCTTTATCTGTGTTAAGTGCAATTGCACTATAATCTTTTTGGTTTGGTTGTGAAATAGCACCCCATACGTCTTCATTTACATAAACGACTGGTGTATGGCTAAACATTTGATCTTTCGTAAATCCAACGATTGTAAATTCTTTCTTTGAAACAGGATCAATAATTGTATCTCCAATATCAATTCCTTTTTCTTTAATTGATTCGTCAGCAACCATCTCGTTGTTTGCTGTACCTAATTTCTCCCCTTTTACAATTTTCGGTTCTAAAAATGAATCCCGTTCACTTGAGAAAATAGCGATATCAACCTTTTTCGAACTATCTTTCTTTTCATATGTTGAAACTTTCACACGAAACGGAACGGCTTCTTTCTCGCCTACTTGATTTACTACGTTATCTACATCGTCTTTCTTAATTTGTGAACGAAGTAATTTATTTTCCGCATCATCTGCTAAAACGAACTTATTTGCCTCCATATTTTGAATCGATGAAGCATTATCATATGATAGTCCATTTGCTAATCCTGAAATAACAAGAACTAAAAATGATAATAACACCATAATCAGTCCGATTAATCCGTATCTTAATTTTGATTGTTTCAATTCACGCAGAGCTAAAAACATTTCGCTCGCTCCTTCCTCTTTCTTTCTATGCACTTATCATAAAAAAGAAATATGAACGGAATATGAACAGAAGATTACAGAGGGGAAGATTTAATTTTCAGAAAGTATTGAAAATAACTAAAATCCTTGATACAATTCAGTCAAATAATCTTGACCGAGTAATTCCATTTAAGGAGTTGATCATTTTGAAGCCCATGTTAACACTCACTACTTATAGCCAACTAAAAGCAATAAGCGATCCACTACGTGTCGAAATGATGATGCGTCTATGCGAACGTCCTTATACAGGACAATTACTATCTGAGAAATTCGGCATTCCAAGGGCGAAAATTCATTATCATTTAAAAGAATTAGAAAAGAATGGTTTTATAGAGATTGTTTATACGGAAGAAAAGAATGGCATCATTCAAAAGTTCTATCAATCTGTCGCTAGAGGCTTCACCCCTGCTGCAGACCTATTACCTCATTTAGAAATGTTAAGCGAATCAGGTCGCCAAATCTTTTTACAAATGGCAGAAACAACGAAAAACCATATTCTCGCTGCTCCTGAAGAAGCTTTTATATTACGAAAAGAAAGCGAAGACCCGGCTGAGTGGAATTACGTTTCATCTTGCTGGGAGTTTGATGCTACGCCGGAACAATTTCAAGTGTGGGTAAAAAAGTTTCATGAATTGATGGCTGAATTAAATGATATCGCAAAAGATGCGGATAAAGATCCAAATAGTAAATCTTATTACATTTCTACTACTGCACTACAAATCGACGAACGAGCAATGCAGCGATTTGTGAAAAAAGAAGAAAAATCGTAATACGATTTTTTTTACACTAACGGTCAAATTTATTTTACCGAATAAATTTATTATAAAGGAGTAGATTAAATGGACATATTGAAAAACCGGAATTTCCTCTTATTATTTTTAGGGAGAATTTTTACAAACATAGGAGATAGTTTGTATTATGTAGCCGCGATGTGGCTCGTATATAAGCTAAGTGGTAATCCTTTTTATTCTGGATTGGCTGGTTTCCTTACATTATTACCCTCTGCACTTCAATTTCTTACTGGTCCATTCGTTGATAGATGGTCCATTAAAAACACCCTCGTCATTACACAAGTTCTGCAATGCATTCTTATTTTAATCATTCCTATTACACACTACTTCGATCTATTAACAGTCCAACTACTACTCATCATTATGCCAATCGTAGCCTTTATCGAACAATTCGCCTATCCCGCACAATCGAAAGCTTTACCACTTCTACTGCATAAAACACAATTATTAAAAGGAAACTCACTCTTCTCATTTGCGTATCAAGGTATTGACTTAATTTGTACGACGATTTCTGGCATATTAGTAGCACTACTTGGCGCCATTACTTTATATGTGATCGACTCTTTCACATTCGCGATTACTGCCCTTTTGTTCTTTTCATTGAAAATGCCAAAGCAAACCGAAACGGGCACATCACTTTCAACAAAACAATATTTCTCAGATTTAAAAGAAGGTTTTTCAATTGTCTTCCGTTCCTTAATGGGCGCATTCTTAATCGGTTCAGTTGTTGCTAATTTCTCAATCGGTATGACGATGGCGATACTCCCTTCTTTCGCTGATTCTTTAGGAGGCGTGAAATCATATGGCTTCTTCTTAGCTGCTATATCAGCAGGTAGTCTCATCGGTGCATTATTCAGTTCATGGGTTGGCAAACGTAATGTTGGCCGCACTTCTATTATTAGCTTTGCGACTGGCGCTATCTTTTGGTTTCTCTCTACGATTGTACCGTTTCAATGGCTGTCTATTTTTTTATTCGGCCTAGCTTGGATCCCAATTGGTGCCACGAACATATTATTTGCGACAATTAGTCAAATTGTAATTCCAAATCAATATATCGGACGCATCAATTCAGTCATGCGAAGTATGGGCACAATTGCTATGCCATTCGGTTCTTTAATTGGCGGATACACCGCAAATGTATTTAGTAGCCAACTCATTTTTGCGCTCGCTAGCATCGGGATTTTCTTTATCTCTCTCGTATGGCTGCTTCATCCGAAATTACGGGCTTTGCCGAAAGCTGATGAGATTACAGCGGATACTTTTGGGGTTCGGTTTAAGGAAGAGCGTGGGAAAGGTGCGGCTTTATAGCAAACCAAACATAACCCCGTTCTAAATTGGGGACGGGGTTAAAAATATAGTTATTTCATTTTGGATGTAAAATAATTCACTAAAAATATAACAATAAAGTCGTTTGAATATCTAAATTTTATTCAACAATAGTACCAACTTATAACGGCAGTTAACGCTTTGATGGCCAAGCACCCTGCATTTTCCTTAATTGAATAATTTGTCCTGTATGATAAGCATCATGAAGCATGATATCCAGTAATTTCCCCTCTAGTGAATTTTGCTCAAGCTCTCTTTCGGAAATTGCACTTAATGCCTGTCTTAAATTACACTGAGCATTTTCAGAACGTTCAACGACTTTCTTCCATTCCATATCATCATTAGATTGCTTAGTAAGATAAAATGTGTCATTTCCGTCAAGATTATGTGTCCATTCACGGCCTTCCAAGTTTGCAGCAAGCCTCTCTTTGTAATAAATGAGATGATTAACGTTCTCCCAAATGGTATTCGTTTCCTCACCAGATGGTTTCCACATAGCCTGTTCGGCTGTAAGTCCTTCAATAGCATGTTTAAACGGTGCATACCAACTCTCTTTATCGAATGTTGAATCTAGTACGTTTAATAACACGTCAATTCGTTTCAAAGTAATTTCCTCCCTAAATAGTTACAGTTTCAATAAAATCCTTATAACTATGTAGAAATTCTACATTTCCAAACAAACTTCCTCCTGATTTCACTCCACAAACTCGTCCGAGTATGTAATGAAAATGACTCACATTTTTTCACTTTACACGTATACTAGAGACCAAAAAAAAAGAGGCCGTTCCGAAACAGCCTCTTTCTTTCCATCTATTTCGGAAGCTCCACCCGAACGGTCGTTCCTTCCCCCTTCGTACTATACACCGAAACGTTTCCATGATGCAGTTCAACAATCTTCTGCACAATCGACAATCCTAAACCGCTACCTTCTACGTTTCTCGTCCTTGCTGTATCTACTTTGTAAAAACGGTCAAAAATACGATCCATTTCTTCTTTTTCCATACCGATTCCGTTGTCTGATATAGAAATAATGACACTAGACTCTAACTCTTCGACGAAAAACTCAATCGTTCCACCATCGTTTGAAAACTTAATGCTATTCGTGAAAATGTTACTCCAAACTTGATGAAGTAAGTTTTCATCACCTTTTATAGTGATATCTGGCACATTAAATTCAACGGCGATATCTTTTTCCCGCCATTTCCACTCAAGCATAAAAATGACGTCTTTAATTTGCTTCTGCAGATTGAATTCTCTTATTTGTAGAACCTTTTCCTCTTTATCTAATGAAGCGAGCGTAAGTAACTGTTTACATAAACTAGACATTCGCTTACTTTCACCCTCAATAATTTGTAAGTAATGATTTCTTTCTTCCTCACTCATCTTTTCTGTTTGCAACGTCTTTGAAAAACCTTGTATGGAAGAAAGTGGCGACTGAAATTCATGTGAAACGTTCGAAACGAATTCTTGTCTCATTTCATCTAGTTCTTTAATACTCTTCGTCATCTTTTGGAAGCTTGTAGATAACGTTCCTATTTCATCTTTTCGTTTTACATCTAATTCAATTTCATATTCCCCACTCGCAATTTTTTGCGTAGCCTTCGTAAATTTACGGATTGGGCGAACGATGTAACCTGCTGCAATCGCTATAAAAATAATACTTAATAGTACGATAAACCCTAATAATACCGCTAGAAAAATTCTCATCTCGCCGAATTGTTGTTGAACGTCAGGGCGAATGAATAAAGCGTACTGTTTATCACCGTGTTGTACTGGGACACCGACGCTATTAATTAATTCATTATCGAAAAAACCTGTAATAAAGAGGCGCGTTGGATAAGTAGAAACACCATTAAATGTCTCCCCCTGCAATACTTTATGAACGGTATCATCACTTATTGTCGTCTTACGAAACGCATTACCGATACGCTTTCCATTCTTTTGATCATCAACAATGTAAATCTCATACCCTAATTTTGCAATAGAATGCAAATACGTCTCTTGATTTTCTTCACTTTGCTTTTCATATAACGATTTAACTTCTTCCGCATACTTTAAAATCTTTTCACTGTTATATGGTTTTAACTTCACTTGATAATATACGTTCGTTAATAAAAAGCCGATAATACTACTAAGTAGCATAATGCCGACCGTCATAAATACAAATCTAGAATATAGTGATTTCATCTTATTTCAACTCCAACTTATACCCGAGGCCGCGCACTGTTGTAATTTGAAAATCATCCGTTCGTTTTGAGAAACGATCTCGCAGCCTTTTCACATGAACATCAACTGTTCGTTCATCTCCTTCAAAATCCATTCCCCATACTAATTCAATTAGCTCTTCTCTTGAAAATGTTCTTCCAGGATAACTAGCAAGTTGTGATAATAACTCAAATTCCTTTAAAGGAAGCAAAATCGTTTGACCGTTACACTTTACTTCTACACCTTTTCGATCAATTGTCGTTCCGTGCAACGTAATAATATCTGCACTCAGCATTTGATAACGTCGTAATAAAGCTTTCATACGGAAAATCACTTCAGCTGGTTCAAATGGTTTTACGATATAATCGTCCGTACCAGAAATGAATCCTTTTTCTTTATCAACTAACTGATCTTTCGCCGTTAATAAAATAACTGGTATATCATGATACTTCCGGATTTCTTCACATAACGTATAGCCATCAACGAACGGCATCATAATGTCTACGATCGCAA
This sequence comes from Bacillus sp. AP50, assembly GCF_040492675.1. Taxonomy (NCBI): domain Bacteria; kingdom Bacillati; phylum Bacillota; class Bacilli; order Caryophanales; family Bacillaceae; genus Bacillus; species Bacillus sp. AP50. Next base: position 9,305 of record NZ_JBEUTW010000120.1, on the reverse strand, counting down.
GATGAATATTTTCCTTCTCTAAAACGTCTTGCGCTACCTTTCCATCTTCTGCTTCAAAAACTTTAAACCCCTCTTTTTGTAAATGGTAATGCAACAACTCTCTAATATGCTTATCATCATCAGCTAATAAAATATGTATCATCTTCATTAAACCCTCTCTCGTTCATCCTTCTACATCACTACATTAAGAAACAATTGGATTTTTTGCAAGAAAAAGAAAAAGAATCTATTTTGAAAAAAGATTATTCAAAATAGATTCTTACGTTTTAGTATTAAGATTATTTTAATCAAAAACAATTTCTAAGCCTTCGAAATATCAACAAATCCTTCTCCGAACACATCACGAACATCGTGTATAGCGATGAACGCCGCCGGATCCGTAGTTTGAACAATCCGCTTTAGCTTCACTACTTCTTGCTTATTAATAACAACATAAAGAATTTCCTTCGGAGTTTTCGTGTAATAGCCATGCCCTGAATATACAGTAACCCCTCTCCCCATTAAGGTTGTCACCTTCCCGGCAATTTCATCTGGATTATCAGAAATAATCGTAATAGCCTTCTTGGGATTTAACCCTTCAATTACAAATTCCATCACTTTCGTTGCTACATATAGCATAATAATTGTTATCATCAGTTTTTCTGCACCAATGATGAAATAAGATGAAAATGCAACGATTAAATCGAAGAACAGTAGACCGTAGCTAATGCTCCAGCCTAAATATTTATGTGTCATCCTTGCTAAGATCGTAGTACCTGCAGTTGTTCCGCCAACGCGAATGATAAGACCAATACCACACCCGATAAATATTCCTCCGAAAATGGCATTTACAAGCATTTCATCCGAAGCAATCGTCCAGCCTTCTGTTAAATGAAGAAATAGCGAGTTAGTCACTACAGCGATAATCGTATAAATTGTTGTGATTTTATTTAAAAATTTATAACCGACTATTAACAAAATCGCATTTAAAATTAAGTTAACTAAACCTGGTGACCATTCAAATAAATAGTACGTAATAATCGTGATACCTGTTACCCCACCCTCACCAAACTCGTTCGGGATAACAAATAAATTGACACCTAAAGCAAAAAGAAATGCACCAATAATAATAAAAATAATGTCTGTCGTTCTTTTTTTCATACAGTACCTCACTTCTTATGTAAATATTTATTCTGTCATAAACTCTCACCATTATATCGTGGAATATTCAAATCGAACAGTGGTTTGTTTTTTATTTTAATATAGGATGATAAATCAACTTTATCCTATATCCACTTGTAATTAAGAAAGTAAAATAACTGTATTTATTATGTACTACAACTAAAGTTTTGATTTCACATGCAATTCATGCTAAAAATGAATAGGAACACGTACTCGCATTAACTTCGAGTACAAAACAAATAGGCGAAGCTATAGAATAGGCTTCGCATCAAACGTGTGCTCACAGAGATTTATATTCATAAATCTCTGATTTTTTCACTTATCTTTCTCCATATACTCTTTAATTTTTCGTTCTTCCCATTCTTTTCCGAATATCCCAAATGGAAAAGTTGTTAAACCGTGTATAACGATACCAATCCCCCAACCTCCAAGTGGATATAAAAACCATAATTTACTTGAATCAGAGCTTATATTTATGAAAAAAAGCATTAAGTTAACTAATATATAGACCGTTAAATGAATGTAAAACGCTTTTAAATTCTCCACTCTTTTTTTAGCTCGTAAATAATTCTCATCTCGCTCCATATATAAACACCTCTTTCATTATTGTATTTTTTAACTCGCTCTGATTTAAACATCATATTCTAGTCGGATATCCCTTATTCTCAAAAAATACAAAGCAAAAAAGTATCCAGCAAATGGTCATACACATCACCATTTGCTGGATACTACATGATACATTTGTTATTTACAGGATTTTAATTAAGACCAAATCCATACACCATCATTATTTTCAGCGTTCGTCTTTGCTTCATGAACTTTTTCAATATGGTCAACTGTGTTCCAGTTAATAGAACTTCCGCCCCACCCTACATACTTCATATCAATTTTCACTTTCTCACCCGCATTAAATACTTGTCCCTTTGTTAAGAAAACATCAATAATAGCTTTCTTCCCATTTAGCGATGGATACTCAACTACAACATATTTAGTAGCACCGTCTCCCTCATCTTCCATCGTTCCTACTTTTGATACTTCTCCAATTACATAATTAGGTGAGCCATCTTCTTTCATGTGCATACCTAACTTGTTTGTTGTATTTTCAACTGCAGTTGCAACCATATATTCTGTAAAATTACGCATCATAGATCCAGTAGCTTTTACTTCATCTCCTACTTTCACATTTGAAAGTGAATCAATATACACACTAACCGGTTCCTCATATTGCTTAGATTTTACAACAATTACACCGTTATCTACTTCTACTACTCGTCCTTCTAACGTCGAGAAATTCGATTCAATAGAAGCTGCACTCGCTTTTGTTACTTCTAGTCCTGGTAAATTTGTTCCTGATAATGCTGCGATCCCTAAAGCACCTGCTAAAATTAATTTTTTCATACCCATTATGAAACATCTCCATTCACGATGATTTTATTTTTTTGATTGGTATCGACCAACCTGTAATCATTATAGTTACAGGTAGTAAAAATAACAACCGTTTTCCTCATGCAATGTTGCATACTTTGATTTTCAAATATAAATCGGTTATTCCTATATTCAACACTAAGACTGAATTCTTGAATCCCAGCAGGTAAACGGATTGATGATGAAGAAACTAATGTCATACATCATGTTTTTCAATGATACAGTTTGTATAATCGTAGTCCATTACATTATGTAGGAGCGGAGTTAACATGTTAAAAAAACAAAGAGATTACAGCCAGGAGATACCGTGGCGACAGTAAGTCCTTCGTGGGGAGGAGCAGGTGATTCTGAAATAAGATAACGATATGACAGGACTCAAATAAATAAAAACACTCCTATAAGATATGACTGTGAATTGGTACTTTTCAAATGATATGAAGATTACTTATCTAATGATAAAGGGGGATTTACGTGTATGGACGTAACATTTACAGTAAGTAAATGGGATGAAAAACTAATTGATGATACTAGAAAAGATTTCCCTATTAATATTGCCCATGTTGAATATGATATTGATGGAGAATTAAAAGGAAAAGCTTTTGTTGAATACTTATTATATTATCTAGACTCAAATATAAATGATGGTCACTTGGCTACGGCTAAAATTTCTGGATTTTTACACTTTGAAGGAATTTATAAGGGGCAACAAGGGACATTCACAGCTATAGAGCAAGGAATATTTGATAAAGGAAATTTAGATTCCCCAGGAACAATTATTAAAGCTACCGGTAACTTAGAAAATCTGAGAGGGTCCTATAATTATCAGTTTACAGGTCAAACTAGTAAACTAATTTTAGAATTTGAACGTTAGCAAAATACCTTATAATTTAGTGGAAAGGACATTTCTTGTAATACTAGGAATGTCCTTTTTGTCAACGAGCTTATTCAAGTTAAAAATGAACAGAGTATATTATCAATATACAGCAATGCATATCATTTTCGTTATGGTGGAATTAAAAACCTAAGCCCGAGTGACATGGCCCCCACCTATTCATTACTTTTCCTACTAACTAAAGAATAATCCCAGAAAAACTCCCCTTCATAACTTCCTTTTCAAGTTGATTCCTACATATAAACATCGCAGTAATATTTGTACGATTTTTTTCATCGGGTTCAAATTGTTCAATGGTTAAGTCACAACGAATTGTGTCACCACTAAACACAGGACGTAAAAATTCAAAATCCATCTTGCGAGCTAGTACGTTATAATCACCGCCAATTTTTGTAGGTAGTGTTGATGTTAAAAGCCCTTGTACAACAAATCTCCCCTGCTCATCTGGTGTAACATGATGAACACCTTCATCTTTCGATACTTCCGTAAATAACGCAACATCTTCTTTTGTAAACGTTCGTTCAAAGGTGATTTTTTCGCCTACTTGTAATTTCATCCCATGCCCCTCCTCAAAAACTCTTTTAAAATAAGAAAAACCGAAACTCAAATCATTTCGGTTTTTCAAAACTATAGAAGTCAATATTTACTTTAAAGAATGAACAAACAACCCACTACGCAGTTTCGGTTCAAACCACGTTGATTTCGGCGGCATGACTTCTCCGGCATCTGCGATTGCTAATAAATCTTCCATAGATGTCGGATATAATGCGAATGCTGCTTTGTATTCGCCGCTGTTCACAAGGCGTTCTAGTTCTTCTAACCCCCGTATTCCGCCAACAAAATCAATGCGTGAATCAGAACGCGGATCATGTATTTCAAGTACTTGGCTTAATAAATGATCTTGCAGGATAGATACATCTAAACCTCTAACAAGATCATTCGCATCAAATGTTTCTTCTTTCACAGTAAGCTTATACCACTTCTCATTTACATACATTCCAAATGTTTTTGGTTCATTTGGTTTATACGGAGAAACAGGTGCTTCTTCTACATAGAAGTATTGCTTGATTTGTTTTAAAAACTGTTCTTCTGATAAACCGTTTAAATCTTTCACAACTCGGTTATAGTCCCAAATCGATAATTCATCATGAGGGAATAGAACCGATAAGAAGAAATTAAATTCCTCTTCTCCTGTGTAATTTGGATATTGTTCTCTTCTCATAAGTCCTACTTTTGCAGCTGATGCAGAACGGTGATGCCCATCTGCAATATAAAGATTAGGAATATCTTCAAATGCGTTTACTAAAGTCGTAATTACATCTTCATCTGCGATCTTCCACGCAACATGCTTAACACCGTCTTCTGCTGTAAATGTATAAATTGGCGCATGCTCTTCTTTCCAGCTTCTAATTAAATGCTTTACTTCATCTTTTGTACGGTAAGTTAAAAATATCGGACCTGTATTTGCGTCACACACATCTACGTGGCGAATACGATCTAGTTCTTTTTCATGACGTGTTCTTTCATGTTTTTTAATTGTATCATCTTCATACTCATCAATAGATGTACAAACGACAAGGCCTGACTGCGTTCTTCCTTGCATCGTCAGTTCATAAATATATAGCGCTGGCTCTTCATCTTGTATGAACACTTCTTCTCGTATAAATTGCTTTAAATTGTCGCCCGCTTTTTCATACACGCGATCATCATACGGTGACAATTCAGGATCTAAATCAATTTCTGCTTTATCAACATGCAAGAAAGAATATGGATTCCCTTTTACAACTTCCCTTGCCTCTTCACTATTTAATACGTCATACGGTAAAGCTGCCACTTGTGCCGCTTTTTCCTCTACTGGACGAATGGCCCGAAACGGTCGTATTTTTGCCACATTCCTCTCTCCTTTACACAATCATTCGAACGGCTACAACACCTGTAATTTTGCTTATATTTTCTACAATATTCTCTTTTATTATATCATCAATTCCGTTATCGATATCAATCATTGTGTATGCCCAAGAATGTTTACTACGATTAATCATATCGGCAATATTAATATGATGTTCCGCTAAGCATCCTGTAATTTGCCCTACCATATTCGGGACGTTTTGATGCATAATTGTAATTCGTTTCTTTCCGATATACGGCAATTCTACGTTTGGATAATTTACTGAGTTACGAATATTTCCTGTCTCTAAATATTCACGTAATTGACGCGCCGCCATTACTGCACAATTTTCTTCCGATTCAGACGTTGATGCACCAAGGTGAGGCGTCGCTGTTACATTTTTCATCTTTATTACATTCTCATTCGGGAAATCCGTTACGTAATGTGTAATAATATCTTCTTCTAATGCTTTTTGAAGAACCTTTTCATCTACAAGTTCTCCTCTAGAGAAATTAAATAGACGCATCCCTCTTTTCATCTTCTCTACAGCGTGTTCCCCAATGATCCCCTTCGTTTGATTCGTAAGAGGAATATGCAGTGTAATATAATCACACGTTGCAAAAATTTCATCAAGGCTAAATGCTCTTTGCACATGTGTAGAAAGACGCCAAGCTGTTTCAACTGAAATATAAGGATCATATCCGATAACATCCATGCCTAACGCTAACGCATCGTTCGCAACTAAAGCACCGATTGCGCCAAGTCCGATAACACCTAGACGTTTCCCTGCAATTTCTGATCCAACAAATTGTTTTTTTCCTGATTCAACAAGCTGTGGTACTTCTTCACCCTCTAAGTTTTTCGTCCAACTTACACCATTAATAATGTTGCGTGAAGACATAATAAGACTGGCAATAATGAGTTCCTTTACTGCATTAGCATTTGCCCCCGGCGTGTTAAATACTACAATTCCTTTTTCTGTACATCGCTCGACAGGAATATTATTTACACCAGCGCCAGCTCTTGCAATCGCCTTTAAGTCTTTTGAAAACTCTTCTTGATGTAAAGAGTAGCTACGAAGCAAAATTCCATCTGGATGATTGATTCTATCTCCTACTTCATAACGTTCTTCAGTAAAAACTTGCAAACCTTTTTCTGCAATTTGATTTAACGTTTGAACACGAAACATATCCCCATCTCCCTATCTATTCTCAAGCTCAAATTCCTTCATATAATCTACTAATCGTTTTACGCCGTGTGCTGGCATCGCATTGTAAATACTGGCACGCATACCGCCAACTGAGCGATGTCCTTTTAACGTAACAAGGCCGCGTTCCTTCGCTTTTTGTAAAAACTCATTGTTAAGTTCTTCTGACGGTGTTGTAAATGGAATGTTCATAAGTGATCGATACGCAGGATCAACTGGTGAAGTAAACAATTTAGATTCATCTAAAAAATGATAAATAAGTGAAGATTTCATTCTATTTTGTTCTTCAATCGCAGATACTCCGCCTTGCTCTTTCAACCACTCTAGTACAAGTTTTGTTACGTAAATACTAAAGGATGGCGGTGTATTATATAAGGAGTTATTTTTACTGTAAGTTTCATAATTTAACATTGTCGGACAAGAGCGATCTGCTCCCCCAATTAAATCTCTTTTTATAATAGCAATCGTTAAGCCCGCAGGTCCTAAATTCTTTTGCGCCCCCGCGTATATAAGACCAAACTTCGAAACATCATATTGTTCTGACAAAATATTTGAAGACATATCCGCAACGAGCGGCACTCTTTCTATATGTGGAATATCCACATATTTTGTCCCCTCAATTGTATTATTCGTTGTAATATGTACATAATCTAGTTTTTCATCGCTTAGTAAACCGTCCAGTTTAGGAATCGTAGTAAACTTCTCTTGCTCGGAAGAAGCAATTACTTGTACTTCCCCAACTTTTTCGGCTTCTTGCAGTGCCTTTTTAGACCATGAGCCAGTTAGTACGTATCCAGCTTTTTTATACGTATTCATTAAGTTCAGTGGTATCATAGAAAATTGTAATGACGCACCGCCTTGTAAAAATAAAACTTCATACTCATCAGGGATGCTCATTAATTCACGAAGTAAGTTACTCGCTTCCTCTATAATACTTTGAAAATAAGAAGATCGATGACTCATTTCCATAATAGACATGCCTGTCCCGTTATAATTTACAAGCTCCTTTTGCACTTTCTCTAAAACTGGCAAAGGGAGTATTGATGGTCCTGCTGAAAAATTATAGACTCTCTCCATTACCCTCATAACCTCCCTATTTCTCATTTTTATTAATTTTTAAACTTTCTGAATTATAACCCAAAATATAATACGTGGTCAATTTGTTTTCTATTATTACGGCGCAAGACGCAATGGAATCGCTTGCATGTGCAAACTATTTTTATAAACATACAAAAAAGTGTTAAGTACATAATCGTACTTAACACTCTAGTAATAAAGTATAATTGCTAATTATCCGTGAAGAACCGATCAAAAATTTGATAAATAGCAGAAAGACCAATGAGCCAATAAATAGTGTCCACAAGCGCCGGCATAGAACCAAACCATTTCTCAACTACATTGTAATCTAACGCTACAAACAACCAATTCAAACCGCCGAGAATCACCAAAATTACTGTAAGGTAAGACAAAAATTTCATTATGATTGCCCCCTAGGTGATAAGATGGTGAAAGGCCTTTCACTAGAAATATATGTAGTAAACTTCAAAACTTACCTATTTTGTAAAAATTATTTTCGGTACCAGCCGTTAATAACTGCCTCCGCTTCTTTACTATGTATTTGATACGGATGTGTACTATCATTAGAGCCAATAAACCAAATTGAAAAACCTTTAAAATATGGTTTCGGTTCTAATACATCGCGGTAAGCACGCCATCCATTTAATTGTACATCTTTCGAAAACACATTAGAAACATCTGGATTCCACGGATTTTGCAGTCCAAGTTCACGCGCTGGAACGTTAAATCCACCAAAATAAACGGGCTTTCCTGTTGCATTATGTAATTGTTCCAATTGCTGAACAACATTTTGTCCACGGTTATATACTGTCGTCGCAAATAAACTTTGCTTCACTTCTTCATATGACGGATTTCTTTTTCCAGAAACTTCAAACCAACTATCGATACTAACAATATCTACCTTCTTTAAATACGGACGGTTTATTTTCTCTATAAACTTCGCTTCATAAGAAGGATCCCAGCTTGCTGTTAACCACCAGTTCATTTGATACAAAACATTTCCTTTATACTGATTACGAACAAAATCAATTGTATCGCTCCAGTATCCTTCTGCATACTCCATATTCACGAAATTAGAAGCAATCTTTAGTCCATACACATTGTATTTGCTTGTAATGGAATTAAAAATATCTTGCAGAATAACCGTCTTCCAATTCCAGAAGAAATCATTAATGTTACTTGGGTTCCATTCTGTCTCTCCAACATTCCCCTGCTGAATATATGGGAACGGTTCCACTATAACTTGAATATTACGCTTTAATAATTCTTGAATTAAAATAATAGCTTGTTGCTTTTGCGCTTGATTAATTACCATGTTAGTAGAAGTCACATTTGGGATATCTACTTGAATCGGTACATTTACTGTATTTAAATTTAAGCGCTCCACATCCGCTAATACTTTCGCTACATTTCCAACTTCCCATACTGTTACGTTTCCTGATTTGATTTTTCCAGATTGAACAGTATTTACATCTGCCTGTACATTTCCTTGAAAACAAAAAGAAAACAACATAATAAACACTCCTAAAAAACTTATTAAACTCTTATTTTTCTTCACAACTTTCCCCCTATAATTTTTGCCTTTCTTGATTATTTTATACAACGTTTCACATTTATTCCAGAAAAAAATGAAGTGCCGTTCAACTATATTCATA
>NZ_JBEUTW010000119.1:0-2560 GCF_040492675.1 Bacillus sp. AP50 | reverse complement strand
AATATATTTATATAAAAGTTTAAATTTACGTAGCTAGTGGGGGAACCAATATGAAAATGAATGAAATAGTAGCAAGTACACAATTTCCAAATACAATCGAAACAATAACAAAAGATTTAAAAGCATTAGGAGTCGAAAAAGGAATGACAATTATCGTTCATTCATCACTAAGTTCTATCGGGTGGATATCTGGTGGTGCGGTTGCTGTAGTAGAAGCATTAATGAAAGTTGTTACGGAAGAAGGAACGATAATAATGCCAACGCAATCTTCGGATTTGTCCGATCCGAAACATTGGTCAAGACCACCTGTACCGGAAGACTGGTGGCAAATTATCCGAGATAACGTCCCAGCATTTGATTCACGTATAACCCCAACAAGGGGAATGGGTGAAATAGTTGAATGTTTTCGTACATATCCGAATGTAGTACGTAGTAATCATCCGTTAGGAAGTTTTGCTGCATGGGGAAAACATGCAGTAGAAATAACAATGAACCATTCGTTATCAATGAGCTTTGGAGAAGAATCTCCATTAAGAAAAATATATGATTTAGACGGGTACGTATTATTAATTGGTGTTGGATATGATTCCAATACGTCTGTTCATTTATCCGAGGTGCGTTCTGGTGCATGTGAGTTAATACAAGTAGGAGCACCTATTATAGAAAACGGTGAAAGAGTGTGGAAAGAGTTTTTTGAAATGGATTACGAATCTGAGAAGTTTGTAGAAATTGGTGTGGAGTTTGAGCGAAAAGGAACTGTAAAAAATGGGAAGATAGGGAATGCAACGTGTCGTCTAATGAAACAGCGTGATATAGTTGACTTTGGAACAGAATGGTTTCGTAAGAAAAATTAGTAAGGGATGGTTACAATGAAGGGGAAAAAGGTATTAATTACGAGCGGTGGTTGTCTAGAAAAATGGGATCAAGTACGCGGGCATACGAATATGGCCAAAGGTACAATCGGAAGGATAATCGCAGAAGAACTTCTAGCTAAAGGGGCACATGTTATATATTTACACGGTTATTTTGCGGAGAAACCGAGTGATGTACATAGAGGGTTAGAATTACATCCATTTGAAGGAATCGTTGATTTACAAGATAAAATGAAAAGTATCATATCACATGAAAAGATTGATGCAGTCATTATGGCAGCGGCTGGATCAGATTGGATTGTGGAGAAAATTTGTGATCAAGATGGTAATGTTCTTAATATGAACGGAAAAATTTCAAGTGATATAGCACCGATTATTCACTTTCAAAAGGCTCCAAAAGTATTAAAACAAATAAAAGAATGGGACCCAGAAACAGTACTTGTTGGTTTTAAACTTGAAAGTGATTTAAATGAAGAAGAACTGTTTGAAAGAGCAAAAAATAGAATGAAAGAAGCAAGGGCGAATGTAATGATTGCGAATTCACCACATTCTTTATATTCGCGCGGAGCTGTGCATTATGTAATTGGACAGGATGGTAAAGGGAAGTTGTGTAATGGGAAAGATGAAACAGCGAAAGAAATTGTCAAAAGCTTAGAGTTATTATGTAATCGTGTCACTGCTTTTTAAAATTAAGTTTTTAGATGAGAATGAATCCGCATAGTAATAAGTAAGCGAAACTTTAATTGGTGGGAATTTTACTTTTACACGAATGTGAAGCGTATACCAATCAAGAGCTATACACAGAATAATTGGTGAGGAGTGGATTCTATGGAACATTTATTAAAGCAAGCTATTAAACTTAGAAACGAAAAGAAATATGCGCAGTCTAAAGAGATGCTTATAGGATTAACAAACTTTACAAAGGATGCAGAAGTACTGTATCAGTGTGCGTGGATACATGATGTAATGGGGCTAGAAACAGAAGCAGTTCCGTATTATGAGCAGGCAATCGCAAATGGACTTGATGGCGAATCGCTTTGCGGTGCTTATATTGGTTTAGGAAGTACATATCGTTGTATAGGGGAATATGAAAAGGCAATTACAGTATTAGAAGCTGGGGTGAAAAAATTCCCAGAGAACGCTCCGATGAAAGTATTTTTATCATTAGCAAAATATAACGTAAACGATCACGAATCAGCGATGAAATTATTACTTGAAACTGTCGTGAAAGTAGAGGAAGTAAAAGAATTTGAACGTGCCATTTCATTTTATAAAGACCATTTAAATGAGGTTTTTAAATAAAGGAGTGAACGTATGGAGGTTACACTATCACGAAGGCGAAAAGGTGTTTGGATTGGACTCGTCTTTTTAATTATGCTACCAAACTATTTATTGTATGCCCTTCCAATTGTACCAGTTGCGCCGAAAGAAGTTGTGCTTGGGTCATTATTAGATTGCATGTTTGTCATTCCAATCATCACGTATTTCTTCATTATTCGAAAAAGATACTCGTTAACGTATATAGTTCCTGTTGTAATAGCTGGTTATATTTTTGCAAGATTTATTATTCCAAGTGACTATTTACAAGCTTTTTCATTCATCTCTTATATTATTGTTGCGGCTGAAATTGCATTTGTAGGTCTAGAATTATTCCTTCTCTATAAAATTGTTAGAGTGCTTCCTAAAAT
>NZ_JBEUTW010000118.1:0-24832 GCF_040492675.1 Bacillus sp. AP50 | reverse complement strand
TCATTATAACACATTTAGGGACATAATAATAGAATTATCTGATTTTGTAATAAGTGTAAAAAATAAAAAGCGTAAGGAAATACCATTAACGGTGCAGTTTAGTGGAAGAAGGATTTTAATTTATTATGATGAAATATGTAATCAAGGTGAGATCTAAGAATGAGGCTTAAATACTATAAAAAATGTTTTATAGTATGAATGTAAGGGAGGAGAGCTAACTTGGAGTTCACAACAGAAAGATTAATAATTAGACCTTTTAAGAGTACTGATTTACAGGATGTATTTGCTATTTATAATAGTGATGATACATGTAAGTTCCTATTACATAATAAGTGGACTCATGAAGATATGCAGGAAAGATTTAATAAGAAGCTATCAAATAATGTACTTACTAAAGAAACAATATTAAGTTTGGCAGTTATATACAAAACTAAAGTAGTTGGTGATTTATCCGTATGGTACACAAATATGAAAGACACTGTTGAGATTGGTTATAGTTTTGCAAAGGAAGTAGCTGGGAGAGGTTTGGCAACAGAAGCAGTAAGTAGTTTGGTATTGAAATTATTTAATGAATGTAATGTACATCGTATACAGGCTAATCTTGATGCACGTAATACAGCTTCACAAAAATTGTGTGAACGAATAGGCATGAGAAAGGAAGCCCATTTCATACAAGATTTTTGGAATAAAGAGGAATGGACAGATAGTATTGTATATGGAATGCTATCCTCCGATTTGTAGTAATAAACTTAGTGATTTTATTATGCTAAAAGGTACGTTAGTTGAATAACAAAGGGCATAACATATTATATATGACTAATATGTTATGCCCTTTAATTTATTAACCTGTTTTATATGCGTTTGAAACGGCCGACAATTTCAACTGTTTCAGTAATGTTCATAAATGCTTTGTTATCCACTTGACGGATAATACGTTTCATTTCGCCTAACTCATAGCGAGTCACGACAGTGTAAATCATTTTTTTCTTATGGTTTGTATAGCCGCCGACAGCGTCTACCATTGTCACCCCGCGTATGCCGTGATGTAGTAGTGCGCTTTTTATTTCCTCGCCTTTTTCTGTAATAGTCATTATCGTTAATTTAATATGTTTCGTATGCACAGCGTCGATAACTTTGCTGACTACAAATCGACTAATTAACGTATAAAGTGTAATATCCCATCCGAAAATAAAACCTGCTGCTACAAGTAAGATTAAGTTGAATACAAATATGATTGCTCCAATTGAAACATCTCGATATTTCGCTACAATCAATCCAACAACATCAAAACCACCTGTTGAAGAAGCAAATCGGAATATAATTCCTGAAGCTGCTCCGCAGATAACACCACCGAATACAGAAGAAAGTAAAATATCGTCTGAAACTTGGTGTACCGGGATAATGTTCATCGCTAACGATGACACAGCTACAAAGTACGCTGTTAAAAAGGTTGTCTTCTTTCCTAAGTAAAAGTGACTTAAAATAAGAAGAGGAATGTTTAGTAAAAAGATAAGTGCACCGATATTGTAGTGCATTAAATAACCGATAATCATCCCTACACCAGCGAATCCACCGCTAATCATATTATGCGGGATAAAAAACATATTCATAGAAATTGCATACAAAATAGAAGCTATAAAAATAACAACCAACTGTATCATAAATTCTAAGTGAAATGTTTTAGCTGCTGGGAAGGATAAAAAGGCGGTGTCGGGAACGTAATCGGCGTCTCCTAGTTGACCCATAGTATGTTTCATCTCCATATTCATTTTTGATTACAAGAAGAGAATAAAGGTTTTTTCAAAAACTGGCAATAGTTTTATTATAATGCAAAAATTTTATAAATTTCTAATAAATCAAGCCTATTCATTGATGTGTGTGAATATGCTAAAGAAAGCGAATACAACGTTTCTTAATTATTGTTTTCTTGAGAAAATATGCAAAATACTTTTTTTGAAAATAAAAGGAAATAGAGAATATTTGCCCGATGTGCTAAAATGACCTTATTAAGGATGTGAAGCGATGGAATTTTTATTGCAGGATGCAATTCTATATATATCGTTTGTAACGACAGCACTTTGTTTATTAGAAGTTTTCTTCCTTGCTAATGTTTCTCGCTTTGTGCGTCAACAAGCATCAAGCGGTAGACAAAGAGCTTTTGCGTTAGTTGATACATGTGAAGATAGTGCGGGAAATGTACCGCTATTTTCAATTTTTTATAAATATGGAATGATTCGTTCCGTACGCAGGCAAGAATCAAGTGAAGAGAATGATGAGGTTGGTCCGTATACACCAATGTTTCGCTAAATAATTACGAAACATTGGAGGAATGAACATGTTAAAATCATACCGAGCTGCGCTCATTAGTTTATCAGTAGTACTTGTTTTTGTTTTATCTGGCTGCAGTAATGCAGGCACAATTGATTCACATAGTACGGGGATATGGAACCATTATTTCGTATATCCAATCTCGTATATGATTCAATTTGTTGCTCATCATATACCGGGAGCTAGCTTCGGGGTTGCTATCATTATTATGACGCTCGTTATTCGTTCAGCCATGATTCCATTAGCTGTTTCGCAATATCGCAGCCAAGCGAAAATGAAGAAAATGCAACCTGAATTGCAGAAGCTAAAGAAAAAATACGGTGATGTAAGCAAAGACCTTGAAAAACAAAAGCAGTATCAAAAAGAAATGTCAGAACTAATGAAATCAGGCGGTTGGAATCCACTTGCTGGTTGCTGGCCAATTTTTATACAAATGCCGATTTTCTCTGCTTTGTATTATGCGATTAGCAGAACGGAAGAGATTCGCACATCTTCGTTTTTATGGGTGAACCTAGGACATGCAGATCCATATCATATATTACCGATTATTGCAGCGTTAACGACATTTATTCAGATGAAAGTTTTCCAATCGAATATTACACCTGGAGAACAAGTGCAGATGCTAAAGATGCAGCAAATTATGATGCCAGCAATGATTCTATTTATGGGGTTTGCGGCGCCATCAGGACTTGTGTTGTACTGGATAACAGGTAACTTATTTACAATGACACAAACAATTGTATTAAGAAAAATAATGGAACGTGAAGAGTTACAATTACAAAAAGCATAGAGAAACACCGCTCATTACGAGCGGTGTTTTTTATTTCAATCGTTAAGGAAATTTTAAGAAACCAATATTACTATTGGCGTTGTATACGAAAGTGTACATGCTTTAGAAATATGAAGGAGGAAATTTCCTATGAAGAAGAAAACAGTTGGTTATTTAGCGATTGCAGGTGCTTTATCATTCGGAATCATTGGAGGAGTCGGTGTTCCGGCATTCGCGGCAACAAATACTCCAAAAGCTGAGCAAGCGACAAAAACAGCGAAAAAAGATTTAGATGACGCTACAAAACAAAAAGTAAAAACGATTATGGACGATACAAAGAAACAGTTACAGGAACTAGGTGTAAAGCTTCCAGAAAAAGAAAAACGTAAAGAAATGTTTGCGGGATTAGATGAACAAACAAAAGAAAAAGCGAAATCGATTTTAGAGCAAGAGAAATCTGGAAAATTAACACGTGAACAAGCAAAAGAGGAATTGACAAAGCTAGGCGTAAAAATGCCGGAGAAAGGTAAGCGTGGAGACATGTTTGCTAACTTAGATGAACAGGCGAAAGAGAAAGCGAAGTCGATTTTAGAGCAAAAGAAATCTGGAAAATTAACGCATGAGCAAGCAAAAGAGGAATTAACAAAGCTAGGCGTGAAAATGCCGGAGAAAGGTAAACATGGAGACATGTTTGCTAACTTAGATGAACAGGCAAAAGCAAAAGCAAAGTCAATTTTAGAGCAAAAGAAATCTGGAAAATTAACGCATGAGCAAGCAAAAGAAGAATTAACAAAATTAGGTGTGAAACTTCCAGAGAAAGAGAAGCATGAAGACATCTTTGCAGGATTAGATGAGGCAACAAAAACAAAGGCAAAAGCGATTTTAGACAATGAAAAGAAACAATTAGAGGAATTAAATGTGGATCTTCCGCATCACAAGTTTTTTATGAAAAAAGAAGATAAATAATTGATTTATGTATCTTTCGTGGGGCAACCGGAAGGCACGTGCGAGGACCGATTTCTACTTATAGAAATCGGTCTCTTTTAATGATTCAATAAAATTCTTTTCATAGTTAGTATGTATCCGAAGACGCAGTAGAAGATTGCAAAACCGATAAACACTTCCGTATATTGATATTTACCCAATACGTAGAAGGAAACAGCTGGTATAATAGCTACCGCTAAAATGCTATAACCAGGATACTTGTGCCGATGCATGATAGCGAATAGAACAGAGAGAAACGTAGCAATGATACAAAAAACAGCAATCATTATTGGTGCACCTCCTATATGAATTATACCATTTTTAGGGAATTGGAGAAATATTACAGCTTCTGTTATAATATAAGAAGATAAATATTTCCTATGTTATATAAAAAATATATTGATTTTTTCTAACAATTCAATATAATGAACAATAACTACAAAATTCGACATCAAGAAGTGATGATGAGGACACGATCAATTTTTTACGATTCTCAGAGAGGGAAGCCTTTGGCTGTGAGCTTCCTAATACGGAAAAATAGATTACCACCTCTGAACTGCAGCAGTGAACGAGCATCTAGTAATTGCTTGCCGGCAAAAACCGTTATTTAGACTTGAGAAATTGGTGAAGTGTATTACTTTACGAATTGAAACAAGGGTGGAACCACGAATACAACACTCGTCCCTTTTTTAGGGAGGAGTGTTTTTTTATTTCATTTTTGCATCACACTAGGATTGGAAGGAGGATACGCAGCATGCATCATGATGAGAAGAACAAAATTGGTTTAACAGTAGCACTTTCTATCGTAGTAGGAACGATTATTGGATCTGGTGTGTTTATGAAACCAGGGAGCGTATTAGATTACTCGGGGAGTTCTAATATGGCCATTCTTGCTTGGGTAATTGGTGGCCTGTTGACGCTAGCAAGTGGTTTAACAGTTGCTGAAATTGGAGCGCAAATCCCGAAAAATGGTGGGTTGTATACGTATTTAGAGGAGATTTACGGAAGTTTTTGGGGATATTTATCAGGTTGGATGCAAACAATTGTTTATGGACCTGCTATTATCGGAACATTAGGTTTATACTTTAGTTCTTTAATGATTAATTTTTTCTATTTAGATAAAGTGTGGAATTTACCAATCGCAATTGGAACGGTTGTGTTCCTTGGCGTTGTAAATAGTATGGGAACAAAATACGGAGGTATCGTTCAAACAATCACGACAATTGGGAAGATGATTCCGATTGTGTTAATTGTTGTGCTAGGTTTCTGGAAAGGGAATAGCGATATTTTTAACGTAGTTGTGCCGATATCGGAAAATCAAAGTATCGGTATGGCAATTTTAGCAACGTTATTTGCTTATGACGGCTGGATTTTACTTGCTTCGATTGGTGGAGAAATGAAGAATCCAACAAAGTTATTACCGAAAGCAATGACAGTAGGGATTTTAATCGTAACGGCTGCTTACGTATTAATTAACTTGGCGTTATTAAATGTATTACCAGCAGCGAAAATTGTAGACCTTGGAGAAAATGCAACAGCGACAGCTGCAGGCATGTTACTTGGAGAATATGGCGGAAAAATTATTAGTATCGGTATTATCGTTTCTATTTTCGGCTGTTTAAATGGAAAGATTTTAACGTTCCCACGTATCCCAATGTCTATGGCAGAGCGTGGACAACTTCCATTTTCTAAGTTTATTGCAAAGGAAAGTCCGAGATTTAAAACACCAGCAAATGCGATTACTGTTGAAATCATTTTAGGAATTATTTTAATGATTATTAGTGATCCAAATAAGCTATCTGAGATTTCCGTATTCATTATTTATATTTTCTATGTAATGACGTTTATTGGTGTCTTTATTTTAAGAAAACGTAATAAGAATAAAGAGCGTGCATATAGTGTACCGTTATTCCCAATCGTACCAATCGTAGCGATTTTAGGTTCGTTATTTGTAATTGGTAGTGCGATTATTAACGATCCAGTAAGTTGTTTCTTATCGATTGGAATTGTATTTACGGGACTGCCGGTGTATTGGTACTTGAATAAGAAGAAAGAAACAGAATGATAAAAAGGTAGGCGTATTATACGCCTACCTTTTTTACTGTAAAAAAATTGTACTTGCTTCCACTTTCTATTTTGGTTACTATGATGGTAGTAACCAAAATAGAAAGCGTGGGGAAAGACTTGAATTTTCGTGTTTATATTTTAGCTATCGCGGCTTTTGTAGTCGGAACGGTTGAGCTAATTATAGGAGGAACGCTCGATTTAGTTGCCAATGATTTAGGAGTATCTATTAGTGCAGCTGGTCAGCTTATAACAATATTTTCGGTAGTATTTGCTTTGTCAGGTCCAGTTTTATTAGCTTTGACAGGGAAGTTTGAAAGAAAAACATTGTATGTTGGAGCATTATCGATTTTCTTAATCGGAAATATTATTTCGGCATTTAGTGTGAATTACGGAATGCTGATGTTCTCAAGGGTTATTTGTGCGGCCAGTGGTTCATTAATTATTGCACTATCGGTAACACTTGCTTCTAGTGTAGTAGAACCGCATTTTCGTGCGCGTGCAATTGGAATCATTTTTATGGGAATTAGTGGATCACTTGTACTTGGAGTACCGCTTGGTCTTGTACTCGGAAATGCATACGGATGGCGTGCACCATTTGTATTAATTTCGGTATTAACAGTTATGGCAATTGCTTGTATTTCATTATTCTTAACGAAAGTACCACCGACATCGGTATTATCAATAAAAGAACAACTTGCTACTTTAAAAGATAAAAAAATTGTAAGTGCACAGTTAACATCATTTTTGTTTTTAACAGGGCATTTAACATTGTATGCATATTTAACACCGTTTTTAAAAGATGTCATGCATGTTGAAGCAAACTGGATTAGTGTGTTTTACTTTATTTTCGGAATCGCAGCAGTAATTGGTGGCGGCTTTGGTGGCTGGCTTGCTGATAAATGGGGATCGAAGAAAAGTATTATTTCCATCATTATCGTATTTGCGTGTGCAATCTTCATACTGCCATTAATGACATTCTCATTCCCGCTCTTCATCATTATGATGGGACTTTGGAGTATGCTGAGCTGGGCGATTTCACCAGCGCAACAAAACTATTTAATTGAAATTGCACCAGAATCAGCTGGTATTCAGCAAAGTTTAAATAACTCTGCCCTTCATTTAGGAATTGCACTTGGTTCAACAGTAGGCGGAGTTGTTATCGAAAAATCATCTGTTATATATAATGCTTGGGTAGGCGGTGGCTTTATTATATTAGCTCTGCTTTGCGCGATTTTCTCGATTATGAGAGGACGCTCTACTCAGTTCGTGAAAGAAGAATCTATCGTTTGATAGGTTCTTTTTTTATTTGTAAAAAATTGCAGGTTTTAGTAGGGAAATGGAGAAAAGGGTATATAGCGAGGTGATAGTATATGGATTATTCAATTATTGGTTTTATATTCACAGTATTGCCGTTATTTGTGGTTATCATTGTTTTTAGATGGGTTCGTTTCATCTATAAAAATTCAGAGAAACAGGTAGAGCAAAATGAGAAAATCATTGAGCTGTTGATGGAGATAAAGGAACAAAACGAAAAGGAGTCTAAGTGAAAAACTAGACTCCTTTTTATTATTTAATTAGTATCTTAATTTCATCAACAAACTCTTAATTTCCTCATCTTCCATAAAGAGGTCATGGTGCTTCTGGGTGATCTTTGCAAGTGCAACGTCGTGATAGAAAAATTCTGTAAAGAACTTCACGAAAGGTTGTGACATTGTTTTCATCGCTTGCCATGACTCTTGTTCTACGCCAGCAAATAAAATTTCACGATCGTCAACGATGAGTAGCAAATAGCGCTCTAATGCATTAGGTTCTTCAGCTGGGATTAGAAAATGCATGTTTTCTAAGTCTGTTTCTACTTCTCCAACAATAAGGGATTCAATTTGAACACCTTGTTTTGCTTTTTGTTCTAGTAAAGGGAGATATTCTAAAAGAGTATCATTCCAAGCTGAAATACGGATTGATTCTTTTGCACTTTCAATGAGTTCCTTACTTTGAACTCGAATAGAAGATTGCATTTTTAAGCTCCACACACGGTCATCTGTAAATGATTTTTTTGATATATTTGTTTCCAGTTCTTTAATATTTGATTGGAATTCTGTCGTTAATTTTTCAATTGCTAGCTTTAGTGGTAATGCTGTATACAGTTTTTTCTTTTCTGAAACAGAATCCATTACCATTCCTTTATCGATTAGGCGTGCTAGCACTTCATATATTTTTGCTTTTGGAACACCTGAATGCTTCACAATCGTTGTAGCATCTAATGGTTCATTGCTTGATACGACAACTTCATAAGCTTGGCTTTCATATTGTGAGAAACCGAATTTTTGTAACATAGTTCCCTCCGAACGAATGAGATTATATTTTAAGGATAATGAACTATTTGTTTTTGCACAAGTGGTAGTCCGTTTTCTAATTGTATTAAGGTGAGAATTAATTTCAATTTTTTAATTTTATCTATTATACTTAATATAATGATTAATAAGATTTTAATTTAATGCGAAGGGGATGCTGGGGGGAAGATGTTAAGAAGTTTACGTTTAAAAATTGCGGTAGTGTTTTCAGTTCTTATTTCTATGATGTTCGTAATATTGGGTACAGCTGTGTATCAATTACAGAAAGAAAAGGAAGTGCGTTCCTTAGACGAGTATTCTCAAAATGCGATGGATCTTGTAACAGAGCAACTTACGACATTTGTTCAAAGAACGGATGAAGATATGGGGTATTACGCGAACAGTGAGATGATTCGTAATATACTTCAAGGTGGGGTTACTCCAGAAGAGGAAGCGTTTTTAACGAAAGAGTTTGCGGAGTATAAAAAGAATCATCCTGGTATTTTAGATTTATATATTGGTACGAAAGATAAAAAAACATTAAGTGCCAATCTTGCTGAAGGTGGGCAAGTGCCAGAAGGATACGATCCAACGACAAGACCATGGTATAAAGATTCAGAGGCTGATGTAAAAAAGGTCCATTGGGGACAACCTTCTTATGAAATTGCAACAGGAAAGTTAAGTGTAGGTGTTTCTAAAGCAATTACAGCTCAAGATGGATCTGTATTAGGCGTTGTTGCGATGGATGTATCGCTTGGGACGATTCAGAAGTTGCTTCACAATATTCAATACAATAATGACGGAGAAATGTTTATTATAAATGATAAAAATATGGCTCTTGTTTATCCAGAAAAGATAGGAAAAGATGTTTCTAAAGAGCCACTTATAAAGAGCTTAAATAAAGAGGTAACAAAATATGCGGTCAGTACAATAAAAGGTGAAGATGTAGTTGTTTACAGTCAATCATTTGATACGATGAAATGGACGATAGGAATCTTTTATCCGAAAGAAACGATCGATGGGCTATTAAATAGTACGAGAAATACAGTTATTATAATGGCATGTATTAGTTTATTAGTTGGAATCGTAGCTTCCTACTTGTTCTCAAGAAGATTAGCAAGACCACTGCAACTATTAAAGAATCACGTACAAAAAGTAGCAGAAGGCGATTTAACGCTGCGAATGAAAGTGACAAGTAAAGATGAAGTTGGAGAGTTGACTAAGCACTTTAATGATATGGTTGAACAAATGAATGAAATGGTAAGTAAAATTAAAAACAGCGTATCAACGGTGCAACAATCAACGAATAGTTTACATTACTTAACGAATGAAACAGTAGCGGCTAGTAGAGAAGTTTCAGGAGCAATGGATGATGTGAGTGGAGGAGCCTCTACTCTTGCGAATGGTGTGGATGAAGTTTCAGCTCAGCTCGAGAATATGGCGGAGTCAGTGGAACAAATGAATAGCTCCGTTGGTGAAATAAAAGGAGTGGCTGGCAAAGCGGAAGAGGCATCTAAGCAAGGATTAAATACAATGAGGAATTTAATCCGTACGAGGGGACAATCATCTTCGATTGTTGTTCATACAGAAGAAGCATCGGATAAGTTAGAACAAAGAGTTGGATCGATTCAAAATGTTGTTGAGCTTATAAAAGGCATTTCGGATCAAACAAATTTACTTGCTTTAAATGCATCGATTGAAGCTGCCCGTGCAGGTGAGCAAGGTAAGGGATTTGCGGTTGTTGCTGAAGAGGTTCGGAAATTAGCGGAACAATCAAAAGAGGCAACCGGAGAAATCACAACGATGATTGGTGATGTACAATTAGAAGTAAAAAGGGTTGTAGAAGTTGTAAGTAAATTGAAAGACATTGCAGATGTGCAAAATAAAGTGACGACAGAGGCGGAAATGGAGTTCCGCACAATTATGTCAGTCGTAAATACGATTAGTACTTCAGTTGAAAAAATTGTAGAAGAGGTACATAACATAGGTTACGAGCAAGGGGAAATTACAGCGGTAATGCATACAATTGCTGGTACGAGTCAAGAAAGTGCAGCTGTTTCTGAAGAGGTACATGCTGCAACGGAATCACAGGTGAATCATTTAGAAAAGGTAGCTCACACGATGGAAAGTTTGACAGAACATATGAGAGATTTAGAAAGATTAGTCGAGCAGTTTAAAGTGGAAGAGTAACATATTAGTAAAATGATGAGGATTTCGGTAAAATAGACAATGGATATATAAGAAACGATTATAGGAGGAAGACTACTATGGCAATTGTTGATGTATCGATTATTCCAGTAGGAACAGGTAATCCAAGTGTTAGTGAATATGTAGCAGAAGTACAAAAGGTGCTAGAGAAAAATGCGGATCGCGTGAAGTATCAATTAACACCGATGAATACAATTATTGAAGGAGATCTTCCTGTCATTCTAGAAGTAATTCAACAAATGCATGAAGTTCCATATACGAAAGGTGCGCAGCGCGTTGCAACAACAATTCGTATTGATGATCGTCGTGATAAAGTAAGCACAATGGAGAAAAAATTAAACTCTGTTCGATCAAAATTATAAAGAAAAGCAGCGATTTTCGCTGCTTTTTTCATATAGGAGGTAAATAAGATGAGTGAAAAGTTTAACGAACAATTTGACGGGTTGTTAGAGAAATACACGGAACTGTTACTTGGAGAGAGCAATGAAGAGAGAAAAGAACAGGTACAGAAGTGGGCACTTTATTCTTACATAGCGAAGACGATGCCAGCTTTAGTGAAGCATTGGAATGAGACGTATCCCGATGCGAAAGAAGAGATGGTGCAGTTAATTACGGATATTAAAAGGCTGAATGAAGAGAAGCGAAATGAGCAATAAAAAAACTTGAGGGAAATATAATCGTAAGTTTTCTGTATTAATATCCTTATATAATTTACATGGAATATTAAGGGTTTTATAGGCATGTCGAATATTTTCGACATGCCTATTTTATGCCTATTAAACTCCATTTTTCTAAATGTCGAAAAATATTTCAGGTATATTTATAAGCAGAAATATAGGTTTTTAAATGTTTTTATAGTATTTTATAAATTATCTAAATAATTATTTGTATCCAATAATTTTAAACAATGATATAATTTTGAAGAGGGGTAAAAAACAGATAAATTACAGTCATAGGGGTGAATTACATGGAACAATTAATGCGAAATTCGTTTCTTTTCTTGTCAAAAAATAAAGCGCTAACAAAACTGGCTAAAAAGTACGGTTTACGCTTTGGTGCAGGTCGCTTTGTCGCAGGGGAGACAATTGAATTAGCGACAGCAGCTATTAAACAATTGAACAAGCAAGGACTTTGTGTAACAATCGATTATTTAGGGGAATTCGTTGATAATGAAGCGGAAGCAAATGAAATGGCTAACCAATCGATTGAAGCAATCCGTGCAATTGGAAGAGAAGGTCTTGATTCGCAGCTTTCTTTAAAGATGACTTCTATGGGATTAGATATCTCTGATGAAATCGTAATGAACAATATGCGCCGTATTTTAGAAGCGGCGAAAGAAAATGGTGTGTTCGTTACCATTGATATGGAAGACTATACACGCTGTGGTAAAACAATTGATATCTTTAAACAATTAAAATCTGAATACGATAATATTGGTACTGTTATTCAAGCTTACCTATATCGTACAGAAAAAGATATTGAAGATTTAAATGCTTATAATCCTAATTTACGTCTTGTAAAAGGTGCTTATAAAGAACCTGAAGAAGTGGCATTCCCAGACAAGAAAGATGTAGATGACAATTATAAAAAAATTATTAAAATGCACTTATTAAATGGAAATTATACTGCAATTGCTTCACATGACGAAGCGATTATTGAATATACAAAAAAACTTGCTGAAGAACACAACATTCCAAGGGATCAATTTGAATTCCAAATGTTATATGGTATTCGTAATGAGCGTCAACTTGAGCTAGTAAAAGAAGGCTACAAAATGCGTGTTTACGTACCTTATGGAAACGACTGGTATGGATATTTCATGCGTCGTCTAGCAGAGCGTCCAGCAAACGTTGCGTTCGTATTAAAAGGTATGGTTAAAAAATAACCAAGGAGAAAATACTCCTTGGTTATTTTAATTGCTGAAATGCATAATGTGCCATTTTCTTCGTATCAGGATACAGTTGCTTGCGGGTAGAGGATAATACAACATTAATGACACGTTTACCGTCTTTTTCATCCACTGTTACGACTGTATATTTGCCAAGTGCTGATAGACCGCTTTTACTTCCAATCGCATATGGATCGTCATATAGTTCTTCTCGTCCGTAGTTTGCGATGTTTGGAGAGCGTTCTGAAGTATGTAGAGTTGTACGCGTTGAATTCATATATTCTAAAACAACTGGATACTTTAATGCTTCTTTCGTAATAATAGCAATGTCATATGGTGATACTTTATTCCCAATTGCATCAGCACCACTTGCGTTTTTGAAAGTCGCATGCTTTGTACCAAGTTCCTTCGCTCTAGCATTCATCATTTTCACAAATTCATTTTTTGATCCTGCAATATGTTCTGCAATTGATTCAGCTATTGGATCTGCACTAATGATGAGCATAAGTTTTAATGCCTCATCACGCTTTAATTTTTCTCCAGCACGAAGTTTAATTTTCTTGCTTTGACTTTCTGTTTTAATTGCGTTTTCTGTAACCGTAATTTCTTCATCTTCTTTTACATTCTCTAGTAAAAGAAGGGTTGTCATCATTTTGGCTATACTAGCCGGATAAGAGCGTTCGTCTTCGCGTTTCCCATACAAAATTTCACCTGTGTTTGCATCGATTGTAACCCCATATTGCCCAGTAATGTTGGGTTGATCAGCTCTTACAGCTTGTTGTCTTTGTGCATAAGAGAAGAAAATCATCCCTGTAAATAGTGTGGCAATCATTACAATCATAACTATTGTTCGTTTCATTATAATTCCCTCATTTGTTACAAATAAATTGGGCAGAAAAAGCAGCCATTAATCATTATGCCACGTTCTCTGCCCAAAAATATAGCGTTATTTTTCGCCCATATTATGCTTTTTATATTGTTGGTTATTACCTTGACGTCCTTTTTCCACGCCGTGGTTATGCGGACCTGCGTTTCCAGTTACACTAGCTGCACTAATTCCAGCCTTTGAAGGGTTCTTCTTAAGTTTTGCCATATATATTCCTCCAGTTTCGTCAGATTATAAAAAGGGAAAGTGTATTTTAGTGAAGAAAATACATATATAGCATGGCCAAATGAAAGAAAAATATTTATTTCAGAAAATTTTATCAATAAATATATTGCGAAAATTTAAACAGTATCATATATTTATTAGTAGAGGCTCACTCATTGATTGCGACTTATGTCGAAAAATTGAATGAGCATTCATTCAAGAATAGGGGGAGAATTGGATGTTCCAAATTAAAAAGGCTGCTGTTCTAGGTTCAGGCGTAATGGGTTCGGGAATTGCGGCACACTTAGCTAATATTGGTATTCCGACATTATTGCTTGATATTGTACCACCTGCGCTTACGAAAGAAGAAGAAGCGAAGGGACTTACATTAGAACATAAAAGTGTGAGAAATCGTTTTAGTAATACGGCTGTGCAAAAACTATTAAAGCAAAAACCAGCTCCTCTGACAGTGAAAGGAAATCTAGCACTGATTGAAGCAGGTAACTTAGAAGATGATCTTGAGCGTCTAGCTGATGTAGATTGGATTATTGAAGTAGTAGTTGAAAACTTAGATATTAAAAAGAAATTATTTGAAAAAGTAGACGCTGTTCGTAAACCGGGCTCAATTGTAAGCTCGAATACGTCAGGCATTTCAGTTGAAAAAATGGCAGAAGGTCGTTCAGACGACTTCCAGAAACACTTCTTAGGCACACACTTTTTTAACCCACCACGATATTTAAAACTTCTAGAGGTAATACCGACGAAAGAAACAGATCCACAAGTATTAAGCTTCATGAAACTATTTGGCGAAGACGTTCTTGGAAAAGGCGTTGTTATCGCAAAAGATACACCAAACTTTATTGGAAACCGCATCGGTACGTATGGTTTACTTGTTACTCTTCAAGAGATGGTAAAACGCGGCTATAGCATTGGGGAAGTTGATTCTGTAACAGGCCCACTTATTGGTCGTCCGAAGAGCGCAACGTTCCGCACATTAGATGTTGTCGGTTTAGATACATTCGTACACGTTGCAAATAACGTATATGAAAATGTGCAAGAAGAAGAGCGTGATGTATTTAAAGTACCAGCTTTCATGCATGACATGCTTGAGAAAAAATGGCTTGGAAGTAAAACGGGGCAAGGCTTCTTCTTAAAACAAGGAAAAGAAATTTTAGAATTAAATCCTGAAACGATGGAATACGAAGCGCGTAAAAAATTAAAAGCTGCATCCGTAGAGTTAAGTAAACAAGAAAAAGGATTAGCGAATAAATTGAAAGCGCTTGTATACGCGAAAGACCGTGCAGGAGAGTTATTATGGAACATCATTACACCAACTCTTTTATACTCTGCAAAACTTCATAAAGAAATTGCTGACGATATCGTTGCAATTGACCAAGCGATGAAGTGGGGCTTCGGCTGGGAGCAAGGGCCATTTGAAGTGTGGGATGCAATCGGCGTTGAAAAATCTGTTCAAAAGATGGAAGAAAACGGCGTAGTTGTTCCTACTTGGGTGAAAGAAATGTTAGAGAAAGGTTTCACTACTTTCTATAAACATGATAACGGCGATAGCTACTATTACGATAATGGCGAATATAAGCTAATCGAGCGTAATAAAAAAGCAATTTCTCTTAAGCAATTAAAAGCAAAAAATGGTGTCTTAAAGAAAAATAGCGGAGCGAGCTTAATTGATTTAGGCGACGGCATCCTTTGCTTAGAGTTCCATTCGAAGAGCAATGCAATCGGTATGGATATTACGCAAATGATTAACTACGCTGTTGATGAAGTAGAAAAGAATTATAAAGGTCTTGTTATCGGTAACCAATCGAAGAACTTCTGCGTTGGTGCGAACCTAGCAATGATCTTAATGGAAGCACAAGACGACAACTACTTTGAAATTGAGTGGGTTGTGAAAAACTTCCAAGATGCAATGACGAAAATTAAGTACGCTTCTAAGCCGGTTGTAGCAGCACCATATGGTATGACGCTTGGCGGAGGTACAGAAGTTTGCTTACCAGCAGCGAGCATTCAAGCTTCTAGTGAAACGTATATGGGCTTAGTAGAAGTTGGTGTTGGCTTAATCCCTGGCGGAGGCGGTAATAAAGAGCTATACATTAAACACTTAAACAAAATGGCAAACGGTGTAGAGTTTGATCTGCAAAAAGTTGCAAATAAAGTGTTCGAAACAGTCGCAATGGCGAAAGTTTCAACTTCAGGACAAGAAGCAGTTTCTCATAACTTCTTAGGTGATAAAGATGGTATTAGTGTGAATGGTGATCACTTACTATACGATGCGAAACAGAAAGCACTTGCTTTATATGAAGCTGGTTATAAAGCGCCGATCCGTAAAAAGATACCAGTTGTTGGGGAAACAGGATATGCAACTCTTGCACTTGGTGCGGAAGCAATGCATTTATCTGGTTACATTTCAGAGTACGATCTTCACATTGCTAAGAAACTTGCATATGTCATTGCGGGCGGAAAAGTGCCGTACGGAACAGAGGTTGATGAGCAATATTTATTAGATGTAGAACGTGAAGCATTTATTAGCTTAGTAAGTGAGATGAAATCACAAGCAAGAATGCAGCACATGCTTGTAAAAGGAAAGCCATTACGTAACTAATAACGAGGGGAGATATCGTTCATGAGAGAAGCTGTCATTGTTGCGGGAGCAAGAACACCAATTGGAAAAGCAAAGAGGGGTTCATTAAAAACAGTTCGTCCTGACGATCTAGGGGCGTTAGTAGTAAAGGAAACGTTAAAGCGTGCGAATTATGAAGGACCAATCGATGATTTAATTTTCGGTTGTGCGATGCCAGAAGCAGAGCAAGGTTTAAATATGGCTCGTAATATCGGCGGATTAGCAGGACTTTCTTACGATGTTCCAGCTATTACGATTAACCGTTACTGTTCTTCAGGTTTACAAAGTATCGCTTACGGAGCTGAGCGTATTATGCTTGGTCACTCTGAAGCTGTATTATCAGGCGGAGCAGAATCAATGAGTTTAGTTCCAATGATGGGACACGTTGTTCGTCCGAATAGTCGCCTTGTAGAAGCGGCTCCAGAATATTATATGGGTATGGGACATACAGCAGAGCAAGTTGCTGTGAAATATGGAATTTCTCGTGAAGAGCAAGATGCATTTGCAGTAAGAAGTCATCAACGTGCTGCGAAAGCATTAGCTGCAGGAAACTTTGCTGATGAAACAGTACCTGTAGATGTGACGTTACGCTCGGTTGGATCAAACAATAAACTTCAAGAAGAAACAATCACTTTCGCACAAGACGAAGGTGTAAGAGCAGAGACGACACTAGACATTTTAGGGAAATTACGTCCAGCATTTAACGTTCGCGGTTCTGTAACAGCTGGTAACTCTTCACAAATGAGTGATGGTGCAGCATCTGTATTATTAATGGATCGCGAAAAAGCAGTGAGCGATGGCATGAAGCCACTTGCGAAATTCCGTTCATTTGCAGTAGCTGGCGTACCACCAGAAGTAATGGGAATCGGCCCAATCGCTGCAATTCCAAAAGCGTTAAAACTAGCTGGCTTAGAGTTATCTGATATTGGCTTATTCGAACTAAATGAAGCATTTGCTTCTCAATCGATCCAAGTTATTCGTGAACTTGGTTTAGATGAAGAAAAAGTAAACGTAAACGGTGGTGCAATCGCACTTGGACATCCACTTGGCTGTACAGGAGCAAAACTAACACTATCTCTTATTCACGAAATGAAACGCCGCAACGAACAATTCGGTATCGTAACAATGTGTATCGGCGGCGGAATGGGAGCAGCGGGAGTATTTGAATTACTTTAAAAAGTGCAGGTGGCTCGTTTAGAACAGGAGGGCGTTGGAAGCCTTGACGAAGAGGCGCTTTTTGCCTCACAGGAAGGGGTGAAACGACCGACTGTTTTAGCCACTGGAACTGGATTATGAAAAAAAGTGGAAGCGGCTTGTTCAGAATGTGAGGGGGATGGAGCTTCAGACGTAGAGGCGCTCTTTGCCTCGTAGGAAGAAGCGAAGCCACCGACTGTTTTAGCCACTGGAACTGGATTATAAAAAAAATGGAAGCAACAAAGGTTTATAAAAAAAGGGAGAGCTAGCTTCTTTCAAAAAGAGAGAAGCGGCTCATGAAAATATGAAGGAGGAAATTTTCATGGAAAAAACAGTAGGAAATGCGGTTAAAGGCGGTAGCTTTTTAGTAGATGAGATTACGATTGATCAAGTGTTTACGCCAGAAGATTTTTCATCTGAGCATAAAATGATTGCTAAAACGACAGAGGACTTTATCGTAAATGAAGTTCTTCCAGAGCTTGAATATTTAGAGCAACATGAGTTTGATCGCTCAGTTCGTCTTTTAAAAGAAGCTGGAGAACTTGGTTTATTAGGCGCTGACGTACCAGAAGAGTACGGCGGAATTGGTCTTGATAAAGTAAGCTCAGCGTTAATCGCAGAGAAGTTCTCTCGCGCTGGTGGCTTTGCAATTACTCACGGTGCTCACGTAGGTATCGGCTCTTTACCAATCGTATTATTCGGTAACGAAGAGCAAAAGAAAAAATATTTACCATTGCTTGCAACTGGTGAAAAATTAGCTGCATACGCATTAACAGAGCCAGGTTCAGGATCTGATGCATTAGGCGCAAAAACAACTGCACGTTTAAATGCAGAAGGTACACATTATGTATTAAACGGTGAAAAACAATGGATTACAAACTCTGCATTCGCTGACGTATTCGTTGTATATGCAAAAATTGATGGCGAGCACTTCTCAGCATTTATCGTAGAGAAAGACTACGCTGGCGTATCTACAAGCCCAGAAGAAAAGAAAATGGGTATTAAATGTTCTTCAACTCGTACGTTAATTTTAGAAGATGCGTTAGTACCGAAAGAAAACTTACTTGGCGAAATCGGTAAAGGTCATATTATCGCATTCAACATTTTAAATATCGGTCGTTATAAATTAGGTGTTGGTACAGTTGGATCTGCGAAACGTGCAGTAGAAATTTCAGCACAATATGCAAACCAACGTCAACAGTTCAAACAACCAATCGCTCGCTTCCCATTAATTCAAGAGAAACTTGCGAATATGGCAGCAAAAACATATGCAGCTGAAAGCTCTGTATATCGTACAGTAGGTTTATTCGAAAGCCGCATGAGCACATTATCTGAAGAAGAAGTAAAAGACGGTAAAGCAGTAGCAGCTTCTATCGCTGAATATGCAATCGAGTGCTCTTTAAACAAAGTATTCGGTTCTGAAGTATTAGACTATACAGTAGATGAAGGTGTTCAAATTCACGGTGGTTATGGATTTATGGCAGAGTACGAGATTGAAAGAATGTACCGCGATTCTCGTATTAACCGTATTTTCGAAGGAACGAACGAAATTAACCGCCTAATCGTACCAGGTACGTTCTTACGTAAAGCGATGAAAGGTGAATTACCACTTCTTCAAAAAGCACAAAAATTACAAGAAGAGTTAATGATGATGATGCCAGAAGAAGTAGGCGATGAGCCATTAGCACTTCAAAAGTATTTAGTAACTAATGCGAAGAAAATCGGCTTAATGGTAGCTGGATTAGCGGCTCAAAAATACGGTAAAGCATTAGATAAAGAGCAAGAAATTCTTGTAAATATCGCTGACATCGTAAGCAATCTATACGCAATGGAATCAGCTGTTCTTCGTACAGAAAAAGCGATCAAAACAACTGGTCTTGAAAAGAATAAACAAAAAGTGTTATACACTGAAGTATTCTGCCAAGAAGCATTCAACGAAATCGAAGCAGATGCGAAAGAAACACTTATCGCAGTTGAAAATGGCGACATGCTGCGCATGATGTTATCATCATTACGTAAATTAACTCGTCACACACCACTTAACGTAATTCCGAAGAAACGTGAAATCGCTGCGAAAATTTTAGAAGATGAGCGTTATACAGTTTAATAGATGAAAGAGAACCAGTAGCCGATTGGCTACTGGTTTTTTATTGCTGAATTCTTGAATAAAGCTGTTTTACATATGTATGTGTAAACAGCTCTTTTTTATGGAGGTAAAGAAGATGAAGGTAATAAGCGTAGAAACAGTGCATCAAATTGCATTTTTACCGCGTCTATTTCCAATTAACTGTTACTTCGTTGAAGAAGAAACAGGATTAACTTTAATTGATGCGGCTTTACCGTTTTGTGTAAAGAAGATTTTAGAATCAGCTCGGAAAATTGGAAAACCGATTACGAATATCGTTATTACACATGCGCATGATGACCATGTAGGAGCGCTTGATGGTATAAAACAAGTGCTGCCGGATGTTCCGGTCTATATTTCAAAAAGAGATGCATGTTTACTTGAAGGAGATAAGGTACTGCAAGAGGGAGAACGAAATACACCAATAAAAGTGGGAGTGTCAAAACAGATAAATACGATTCCAGATATTCTTCTTCAAGAGGGAGATAAAGTTGGTTCTCTTGTAGCGATTAGGGCTCCAGGTCATACGCCAGGATCAATGGCGTTTTTAGACATGAGAAATGATGCGCTCATTGTTGGAGATGCATTTCAGACGCGAGGAGGAATAGCGGTAGCAGGACAGTTGAAATGGATGTTTCCGTTTCCTATGTTTGGGACTTGGAATGCAGAAGTTGCGTTAACAAGTGCCAAAAAATTGCTGAAATATAAGCCGACTATATTGGCGACAGGACATGGAAAAATGATTGAAAATCCGGTAATGCAAATGCAACGGGCGATTGAAGAAGCGAAAAGGAATTTAAGTAGAAAGAGCCTCTAATTGTTTAGAGGCTCTTTTTAGTTAAATGATTATTTAGAAAGCTTTTTCATGAATACGATTTAAAAAGAACAGAATACTAAAGGAGAATGAAAGAAGAAAGGTAGGAGTATTCCATGCAAAATTTAACAGAGCTTGAAGTAGAAAACTTACGTCATTTAATTGGTGGACACGCAACAATTATTAACAAGTTGGAGCAGTATGCAGAAACGTGTACAGATCCACAATTGAAACAAATGTTACAAAAGGATGCGCAAGATGCACGAAATACGAAACAGCAATTAATGACTTTCCTAGGATAGGAGGAAGCGGAACATGAATGAAAAAGATATGGTAAATGATTATTTAGCAGGATTAAATGCAAGTTTAACAAGCTATGCAAATTATATTGCTCAGTCTGATAATGAGCAGTTACATCAAACGTTAATTCAAATTCGTAATCAAGATGAGATGCGCCAACGTAATATGTATGAGTACGCAAAGCAAAAAAGTTATTACAAACCGGCAGCACCTGCGAATCCGATGATTGTGCAGCAATTGAAAAGTCAGTTAAGTGCAGAATAATAGGATGAAAAAACGAGCGAAAATGGATTCGCTCGTTTTCTTTTTGTATATGTCAATAAATACATAATAAATATTTTTCCAGCTGTAACAAATATGACGAAAATGGAATATAACAATTCACAAAAAGGACAAACGATTTGCTCAATATTTCACAAAGTATCCATGGTTTCTATCGTGAGAACCTTTATAATTAGGAGTGTAAAGAGCAAAAGAAATAGATTATATGATCAATTAGGAGAGATTGCTATGAAAAGACATACAAGAAAAATTGCAATTATCGGTACTGGATTAGTTGGATCAAGTTGTGCGTATTCCATTGTAAATCAAGGGATTTGTGAAGAGCTATTATTAATTGATATAAATCATGAACGTGCAGTTGGGGAAGCAATGGATTTATCACATTGCATTAACTTTACAAATACAAGAACAAAAGTATATGCAGGAAGCTATGAAGACTGCAAAGATATGGACATTGTTATTATTACAGCAGGGCCAGCACCAAAACCTGGACAAAGTCGCTTAGATACTTTAGGAGCGAGTGCGAAGATTATGGAAAGTGTTGTTGGCGGCGTAATGGAAAGTGGATTTGATGGTATTTTCTTACTTGCATCGAACCCAGTTGATATTATTACATATGAAGTGTGGAAATTATCTGGATTACCTAGAAATCGCGTAATCGGTACAGGTACATCATTAGATTCTTCTCGCTTAAGAACAATTTTATCTGAAATGTTACATGTAGACCCTCGTAGTATTCATGGGTATTCATTAGGAGAACATGGTGATTCTCAAATGGTTGCTTGGTCTCACGTAACTGTTGGTGGAAAGCCAATTCTGCAAATTTTAGAAGAACAAAAAGAACGATTTGGTAAAATAGATTTAGATGAAATTGTTGAGAAGACTGCAAAAGCTGGTTGGGAAATTTATAAACGTAAAGGAACTACTTATTACGGAATTGGAAATTCTCTAGCATATATTGCGAGTTCCATCTTTAATGATGATCACCGTGTCATTGCTGTATCAGCCATTTTAGATGGTGAGTACGGTGAATATGATATTTGTACAGGAGTACCCGCTATTATTACTAGAGACGGTATAAGAGAAGTTGTAGAACTCAATTTAACAGAGGATGAAGAATCTCGATTCGCAAAATCAAACGATATTTTACGTGATTATATGAAAACAATTGGTTACTAACTTATAGAAGAAGGTGAAACGAATGAAGGAATATATAATGTCTCGTGTATTTAAAGCATCTGCTGGAATCGCACAAGGTATTTTCGTATCCCTCGGAATTGGTTTACTGATCGAAAATATAGGAAGAATTGTTGATATACCATTACTTATTACAATCGGAGTTGTTGCAAAATCCCTTATGGCACCGGCGATTGGTGCCGGGATTGCTTTTATGCTCGGTGCAAACGGTCTTGTAATCTTCTCGGCGATGGTAGCCGGAGCAATTGGTGCCGGATCCATTTCAATTACTGAAGCCGGTCTAATTATTAAAACAGGTGAGCCAATCGGTGCATTATTAACAGCAACTTTAGCTGTATATATTGGTAAACGTTTAAGCGGAAAAACTGCGTTAGATATGATGCTCGTTCCATTTGCAGCAATATTAGGTTCTGGTTTAGTTGGTATTTGGTTATCTCATAATATTACTCCTGTTTTAAATGCAGTTGGAGCGTTTATTAAAGATAGCTCAGCTGGTAGTCCGTTTATTGCTTCTATCGTCATTGCAGTAGTTTGGGGGCTATTACTTATCTCTCCAGCTTCATCAGCTGCGTTAGCAATTGCACTTAGCTTAGACGGTGTTGCAGGTGGTGCTGCTCTTGCCGGATGCGTCGCTCAGTTTATCGGATTCTCTGTCATCTCAGCGAAAGAAAATAATTTAGGTGGCATATTAGCTCAAGCACTTTGTACTCCGAAAGTACAGTTACCAAATATCACTAAAAATCCAATGATTCTCGTCCCAACTGTCGTTGCCAGTGCTATAGTCGGTCCAGTATCCGCATTAATTTTCCAACTGGAAGCAGGAAAGGAAATTGCAGGTCTTGGATTAAGTTCTCTTATCGCACCAATTAATTTAATTTCCAGCCAAGGATGGGAAGTTCTCCCGGCGATGGTAATTACTTATATCGTCATTCCAGTAGCTGTTTCTTATATACTTTACATTGCTCTTAAAAAAGCAGGTCGTATTCACTCTGGTGATATGACTGTACCGCAATCTTAAGTTGAAAATCTCCTTAATAATATATAAAAGCAGACTGAGAAGCCACAGTCTGCTTTTTTGTCATGCTACATTCTATGATTTTGTTTTACTGGAACTCTTATTGGTTCTTTGGCCAATAAGAGCTGAACGCCGAAGTAAAGTATACTTGCAAGCGTCATTCCAGAAATGGCATCTACAAAGGCATGCTGCTTCGTAAATAGCGTTGATAAAATAATAAGTGTACCGAAGAAAGTAAGGATGTAATATTCAAAAGCATGCTGTTCTCTACGCTTAAAGGCAGCTAACATAATTACAAATGTAGTAAGAACGTGAATGCTAGGGAAACAGTTTACTGGCTGGTCGATACTATAAATATAGCGAACTAGTTCAGAAAATACATCTGTTCCAACGACAGTCGGACGCGGTACAGTTGTTTGCCAAAAATAATAAATAGAAAAACAAGCAAGCTTTCCAAAAATAACACTACTTAAAGTGACATAATATTGCTTTCGGTCAGCAAAGCAGTAATAAATAAGTGCGCCGTATAAGTATGGAAACCAAAGTAAATAAGGAATAATAAATGCTTTTACAAATGGAATCCAATCATCTACTACAGTTGTAACGTCTACTGCGTGAACAGTCGATTTATTTAATACGTCGTAAAGGGGACTTACGAGCACGAGTAGAAGTATATAACTTAACGGAAGAAAAGATGAAAGTTTAAATTTCTTCATGTTGATCTCCTATGTTTAGTAATGTAAGTAAATTCAATTGATTATAATATAGAAACGTGAATTGGGCTATCGATTTTACTTACATTTTCTTGAATTAACCTTACGTTTTTGTCACTTGACTAAAAAGAAGGAGAGGGTGCTAAATGAAGCGTTTATCGTATTTCTTATTTTTTATATTGATATGCCTAGTAGGTGCTGGGTGTGCAAAGGATAAAGCAGGAGAGAAATTAGAATATAACGGAAGAGCACTCGTAATTGGAGTTGTTGGAGAAAAGCCGAAAGATACGTTTAGGAATGTAAAGTTTGAAGAAATGAAGTTAGAGGAACTGGAAAAGAAATCTAAGGAAGTGGATGGTTTTCTAATAATGAAAGATCACTTTCAAGAAGCCTCAACAGAGCAGTATAAAAATGTATTTTCATCGCTAAAGAAACCAGTGTTTTTTATCGGTTTACAAGATAAATCATATTCAATTTTTATTACAAAAGGAATAGAGTATAACAGTGCACGAAAAGATGTAAATGCTATGTATACGCAAGGCTTTGCAAATATCGGAAGTGGTGAAGGGCAACAATGGGCAATTGGTTTATCTAATGGTGGAAATACAGAAGAAAGTATTCATAATATGTATATCGTCGTATTTCAAACCATCGCAGATTATTTGAATAGATGATGAGGGAGCCTGTAAACGAGGCTTCTTATTTTTTTAATCAAACGTTTGTTTAAGCTGTATGTTCGGTAGGAAGAAACTGATGTAACTCAATGGTTAAGAAAGAAAAATGGAGAATTAATCAAACGTTTGTTTAAGCTGTATGTTCGGTAGGAAGAAACTCCTGTAGTTCAAAGGTTAAGAAAGAAAAATGGAGAATTAATCAAACGCTTGTTTAAG
>NZ_JBEUTW010000117.1:0-14034 GCF_040492675.1 Bacillus sp. AP50 | reverse complement strand
TCATAAAATAACTATTTTGTTATATTCCTTGCACTTTTAAATGAGACAAGCATATGTTGTAGTATAGTGTTTCATCACTTATTTACACTTCCTTTTTTTCAAGAGTACATATTCGATATGTACTCTTTTTTCATTCTCCTATACGGATAATCTTTTTTTACATTACACATACTATCCTCAAGTCAACTTCCCATGACTACACTCTTTAAAAACGGAGCTTTGCACCTTTAAATAAGGAAAGCATTCTACTTTCCATACGGCTTATGCTTGAGTGCTAGAAGAAATCCTAGCCTTTTTTTATTTCTCTCATTTTAGTTGGACCTTTCCATTTCCCTTCACGTTCCCACTTCTTCTTGAGCTTTCCAACGTAAGTAAAACTGCGTTCATACATAATGCTGATTTCCGTATCTGGAATACCTTGTATATTCAAACCTCTTACAATTTCAGGGGTTAATCCAATTGGCGTTCTCTTTCTCGGTCCACCGTTCTTTTTCGGCTGTGTATCCAAGTATCTACCCAACTGGCGTAATTCTTCACCAGTCGGGCATGCTTTACACTCATTAACACTAAAACTTTCGTTGGATGAACGATTATAATAACAACGTCTACATTTCTGTTCGATAATGTCACCAATTTGGTATGTGAGCTCTTTTCGTTCTTCTTTTGTCAGTTTCATAGCATCCACCTACAAGACTGCTTTGAGCGCTAAACCGAGCGCTTGTGATCTGCCTTGTAACTCAAGGCGATGTTCACGTTCTTTCGCAGCTGTCTCTTCTGCGGCACGTACATTGATATGCATTTTTTGAAGGTCATGCCCCAATTCATGATTCTTTTCCGTAATCGTATTAAACTCGTTAAGTAATGTGTTGTAATCTTCATCACGATATTGTAGCTGCTCTTGTGATAGCTTTAGTGCATCTTCTGCTTCCAAGCGTGCTTTCGTTTCTGCAATCAGATCTTGAGCTAGTTTTTCTTTTATATTTTTTAATTCTTCGTATATTTCCGTTACTTCACTCAACTCTTTTAGAAGTACATCTTTTTCATCAAAAATGTTATTTAATTGCTCTTTCCAAGAAACATCTAGGGTTTCTACTTTCTCGATATGCTCAATAACTACAGGTTTTAATTCTGGTGGTTCAGATTTCGCTTTTTCTTTGTTTTGAGGCTGTAGTAATGGTTTTGTACCCTGAGCTTTCTTAGGTGTACCTACACGCTTATCAGGCGTTGCATTTGCCTCCCGTCTTTTTGCAACGTGATAATATAAATTCCCTTCTGTTACTCCGAACTCTGCTCCGATTTTCCCCCAAGTCCATTTCTTTTCATCAGAAGCACGTAATTTTTCAGCAGTTACACAAATTTGATCCCAGTTTTTTTGTTCAGCCATATGTTCCGTTCTCCCCTCGAGTAGACTCTCCCCTAAGCTTTTTAGATTTTTACCGATTTCACAGTTCTCTGAACACCAACGCGCTATTTCATAATTGTTTCCAATCGATTTTGGAACAGTTTTACACGCTTTACAGTGTTCATCTTGTAAATTTAGAATCTTGAGTCGGATATGACGTTTCTCAGCTTTGCTCAATCCATCACCCCATATGAGATTGGAAGGCAAGTAGTACAACGAAATTGTCATACTACCAACCTGTTTTTATTAGTCTTCTAATGTTTCATCAAAAGGCTTGTCCTCATCAGTGACTTCAATTTCTTCAGAAGATTGCGATTCTTTTTCTTGCACCTGTTCTTCTACCGTTACAACTGTTTCTTCTGTCTTTGTTTCTTCCTTCGGTTTCTCTTCTACCTTTGACTGCTCTCCTACATCCGGCTGTTTCTCTTTCCATTCGTGCCATTTAATCGCCATCGGTGCAATGCGAGCACGGTAATCATCAATCATTTCAATTAGCTTCACGTTAGAAATCTTCAGCTCGTTTGCTAATTTTAGATAAGACTCTCCTTCAAGCTTTCGTTTTACAATGTAAGCAAAGTCATGTGGTAAATCATCTAAGCCTGGAGCAAGCCCGCTAATGATAAATGCATCAACGGTTTCACGATCCGCTTGCTCTCTTTCTTCGCGAGTTAGGATTTTCTCTTCTGGAATATCGAAGTCCGCTTCCATTTGCTCATACACCTGTTTAACTTCTTGCACAAAACCTTTTTCATCCACTTCATATTCAGTTAACGGTTTGTTCGTTTTTGCATTTAGCAACACATTATAATTCACGATAAGAGACTCCAATGATACAGCCACTTTAATATCGATTAATTCAGAAAGTGCATCTAACTTTCCATTTAATGAGCTATCCGTTACTTCCAAAACGATTTCTTTCTTCCCATCAGGTTTAAGATTTACTTTCTTTAAAGTTGGTTTGAATTCGATATATGACATATGATCCGCTCCCTTTATTTAGCCTTTTTTAGTTTTTTCTCTTCACGTTTTAATTTGTTGTACTCATCAAGTGTGATGAATCCGCCATATTTGATAACATGCTTTAAAAGAATGAGTTGTAAGTGTGGATATTTATATTCGAACATCTTCTTTTTCACCGCGAATGTTTCCGTCACCATACCCTTTATGTCCACGACTTCTACATCACCATTTGGCAAATAAACCATGAAGTCTGCGATATATGTAATTGCCTTAAAACTTTTACCGTTCTTTGTAAACGCTGGTTGCAAGGTGAACCTTGGTTGTAATTCGAAGCTTTTAATTTCACCTGCAGCTTGGCAAACCTTTAAACCAGAATAATAATCCGATTCAGCCTTACTATCGAATACATGGCCGTCTAGCTCAGCTTTTTTATTGTTATATTTACTCATAACTTTTCTCTTTCGCTTCACTAATTAACTGAGTGATTTCATATACAGCATTTTGTGCACATTCCATGTTTCTTCACCCCTTGAATATTTTTCAAAAATCAATACATACTATTTTCAAGCCGCTTAATCCACGGCTGGTACTTCCTTCTTTTACAGTAAGAGGCAGATTGGTTCATCACTTTTCTAATTCTTACTGTATATTTTTAAAAATATCGAAAATAATATCAACAAGCTGTTCGAACTAGCAGCTTCACTCTTCTCGCAATGGGAATGCAATTTATCACAATTAGCTAACTCATTCGACTAACTGGCAGACAACCGAAAATGTTGTCTGCTTTTTGTATGGAATTTTTCATTTTACATATACTACTTTTGAGCCTGTTGCCAATGCAAGCCATTTGGTGTTTTGAATTCCGACTAAGCTTTTTGTTGCATAGATTATTACATCTTTGACAACACTGTTTTAAAGCGCGTTTTCTGGTTATTCGTAGTTCTAATCCAGAATAATTTTTCTCCTATAAAGGACGGCAGGTACGACTGCTCGTCCTTTTTTACTTATACCGCATACTCTCCCTTCTGATAATTTCGAACCACATTGCCCTCATCATCGTAGTAAGCAATTTCCCAATAAGGATGGCAGTTGTGCTTTTCAATTTCTCCATCGAACAAAACAAACAGATTAGTTTTCCAGTTCCCAACGATCGTACCCCACATGCCAGCTACGTTTACTCGCATACCCATGTAAGCAAAATGTAGGTTTCTAAAGTTTTGCATTTTCTTAAACGCTTGTTCTGTGCTGTACATCCGCTTGATATCAAAAACCCCTTCGTTCTCACACTTTACAAACTTCATGAATTCAGCCATTGGCATCGTTAGAAGCTTTGTTCTGAACTTTTTCCAGTACAGAAATCTTGCCTTTCCTTCAGTTTCCGCTACCACATATTCTTCATTCGGCCATTGTTCGAAAATGGTAGTGAGTTTGAATTTGTAAAGAACCACCATCCTTTCATCTCCCCCTTAATTTGCAATCAACTGGTGGAACAGTTCTTTATTTCTTGTGTCTAGTGCATGATTAATGAGTTGGTATTTTATTAACTTTTCAATTTCATCATGATCTTCTCCGTCGATATGCGTTTCAAGCGAGCACTCATCATCTTCAAGTACTTCCATGTACAAAGGTTCCTTGTATTTACCTTTAAAATTGATTTGAATATATATCGGTGCATCATTCACATTGAAATGATGATATGCTGACATTCCATCTGTAATAGTTAAATTTGGTTTATAAAACGCGAACAGTTGACCTTCTGAAAACTCTGCAGAAATTTCAATTCCATACGGATACTTCTTTGCATTTTCAACAAAGTGGATTCTAGTTACAAACCTTAAATGTTTATGAAATGTGTAGATAAATGGAAAGCCCTCGTGTCTTCTGGGCAAGATATGGTTTAAAACAAATTGCATAAACTCACGCTTTTTCTCAACCGACACGTTGCTCATGCAGTAACCCCCTTTTCCATCCTTCAAATTTTTGTATCCAAGCATCCCATTGTTCTTGGTATGAAGCTTCCTGCTGCTTTGCTACCTCACAATTACAACCCTCAATCGTTATCATCCCAGGATAAATTTCTTTATGAACTACGCCAGTGTTACTGCATGTCATGCACATTTTCTTCACTCCTTTTCACGATAATCTTCGCCTTCAATTTCGACGATGTAATGCTTGCTCATGCCTTGTAATCGACTATTTGCTGCAAAACCAATTTTTTCTCCTAATGTTTCATTATCTTCATTAGAACTGTATAAAATAGGCATATTATGTCGATACCGATAATCAATAATTTGATAGTAGAGATTCTCTTTTGCTTCTGACCATTTTGATTTCCCTAAATCATCCCAAATGAGAACCTCTACTTTTTTTGCATGATCCATCAGGCGATTAAATTCTTTTTTATCATCATTCATCATCTTGGCTGCAATGAGATCATCCATAAAAGTTCCGTCTGATATTAGCAGCACGCTATATCCTTGATTCATAAGATACTTCGCTGCAGCTACTTGAAGATGCGTTTTACCAAGTCCAAAACTGTTATGTTCTCTCTTTGCTTGCGCTTGCTTTGCTAGCTCTAATTGCTTAATTCGTAACTCACCAAATGTTGCAACAAAACCTAAACTATTTTGTTTTGTCCCTTTGATTTGTTTAAAGTAATGCAGATACTCCACCATCATTTTGTAAAGAAGCTTTTGTTGCTCTGTTTCCCGCTTGTAAGAATCAAAACGGGCATTTGTAAATTCTTCGGGAATCATTGCGTTTTTTAACCTACGCTCTAATACTCGTTGCGCTTTGCATTCACAATCTTTTTGCATAGACACTCTCATACCGAATTGATTAACTTCTTCGTAAAAAATCACTTCTGAATCCTGACATTTTAAACATCTATACTCGTTTGATGTAGTTGGGTCTATTGCGTTCTCTGCTTGCAATTTCTTCCTCATAGCTTCTGCCCGTACTAAAACCTTTGCCAGCGCGTCCCCTACGTGTTGCATTCTCTACACCACCTCTTTGATTTTTATAATCCTCATCAAGCTTGATTACATCTGCCAATGTTTTCACGTTGCTTTTTTGCCAGTTGAATAAAATACCGCTAATGTATTTCCATCGTTTCGCGTTCTGATCAACCGCCCTATCAACAGCTTCCATAATGATTTGGCTACCTAATACATCACTAAACTCTCCCAAATCCTGCATTGCCGTTTCACTTAATGGAATGTTGTTCTGTAAAAGGTAGTTATAACTTTTTTGAAATTCTTCATCTATCAAAGGATGCTTATCTACATCATCATTAGTTAGTTTAGTACTTGGTATATCAGTACTTAGTAAATCATTAGTATTTAGTAGTTGGCCTTTTTCCACTGAGTGGTTTTCCATACGTGTGGTTTTCCAGTCAATGGTTTTACCACTAGGTGGTTTTTCCATAGGATGGTTTTCCTTATCTATGGTCGGTACTTCATAAACAGCAGTTTCCCAATGTGATATTTTTCCTGTCTCTGAATCTTGAACTGGATAACGTTTCAAATATCCTGCAGCCTTTAATTCTTTGAGAGTACTTGTTGTTATTTTTTCGCTATCTTTGGCATGTTGACTTAGCTCTGTTGCATGAAAAGTCCAATCATCAGGTAAAGAAAGCATGTATGCTAATAATCCTTTTGCTCGCCAACTCAGATTTTCATCACGTAAAGGCGTGTTGTGTATCACCGAGTAATTTGTATCCTTCTTAACTCGAAA
This sequence comes from Bacillus sp. AP50, assembly GCF_040492675.1. Taxonomy (NCBI): domain Bacteria; kingdom Bacillati; phylum Bacillota; class Bacilli; order Caryophanales; family Bacillaceae; genus Bacillus; species Bacillus sp. AP50. Next base: position 7,937 of record NZ_JBEUTW010000117.1, on the reverse strand, counting down.
GATGCCCATCTTATGACCCCCTTGTGCAAATCGCGATGTAAGACTCATTTTCCTTAATGACTTTCTCTATTCGATAACCTGGATAACCAGTTTGTATATAACATGCAATCGACTGTTTTAATTCATCTTTTGATTGTGCTCTCTCCCACAATTTGCGAGAGAGTAGCACCTTTGATTTGTTACTCACCTTCAATCACGAATTCTGCCTGTCCATTCCCTTCAGCTGATTGATCCACTTCAATTGGATCTGCTTCTATGAATTCTGGTTCTTCCGTGATATCTTTTCGAACCACTTCGTCATGCTGGGCTTGTGACTGAACTTCAATGCTAATTGGCAAGTATTTAAACATGTAACGAACCACTGTTTTCTTCGCCATTTCCTCATAATCTGTTTTCCACGGGCTATAGTTCGAATTTGCTGAAGCTGAACGCCCTCTTCTTTTTTCAATTTCACTCTTTGGCATAAATTCCATTTGATGCCCACCATCTTTGAAATGTGCGACTGCATACGCTCCAATAAACTCACCACGATCACCAAATGACGGTTTGTGCTTCAGTTGAGGGTGTAAACCTAACTCGTATTCAAACTCATCATTTTCATAAACTGCATGTGCATAGATGCTTTGAATGTGACCAGAACGTCTTGCTAAATCAATCATGCCTTTATATCCGATAATGAAAGTCGCTTCACTCTTATATGGTAAGATGTAGCAATGCCCTAACAATCCTGGCTCCAACCCTAATTGTACGGCTTGCATAACAGCTCCCATAAGCGATGGTACTTTGCATTCAAGTAGCTTTGGATTTGTACGAATCGTTGTTAATGCAATTCGGCTCATCCGATCCATACTCATGTGTTTCGGTAACACTTCCGCAAAACGTGGAGCCATTTTCTTCATATACGCTTCTACTGTTTGTTCAGGTGTTACTGGTGTGCTTACCTTACGATTTGCTAATTGATTTTTTACATCTTTGTTAGTTGCCATTGTTTATTTCCTCCCTTATTTAACTGTGAATTTTCTTGATTTAGATTCTTTAACATACTGCTCAAATAAATCTGGGTGTTCCGCTTTGAATCGCTTGCTATCAAACCGATTAGTTGTATATGACTTCCAATAAATCTTGTAGTTCTCAGTTCCACCAACTTCATTGGTACCGAGTTTTGCTTTGATTTTGTTTTCGTACTCTACCTTTTGTTCTTGCAGGACTTTAATTTCTCGGTCCACTTGATCACGCGCTTCAATGAGAAGTTCTTCTTGCTTACCTAAACTTACAAAGCTATCTGTAATGGATTCTGGATATAAATGTTTAAGTAATTCTGTTGATGAATCCGAACCGTCAAACATCGGTGGCTCGTTCTTCTTAACGTTGTTGAGCCAGAAGTCTTTTTCAATATCGATAAGGTACTGGATCAATTCCTCATCGCGTTCGATTTTTTTATGAACAAATTTGTTGCCACCGATGAGTACCGCAATCCACCATGCTTCATAGCCAGTTACGGCCATATAATGTTGACACTGTAAGAGATAAGCAGCTGGAACTTCCTCATCTTCCCACTCTTTTTTTAAATATTCCGACGACGTTTTGCATTCAAGTCCAACTTTTTCACCAACAATTAATCGATCCACATTCGCTAACATCCACGGATATTCAGGGTGTTGAAGAATGGCATTTCTGCGTTGAACCTTTAAATCTGTGCGTTTTGCAAATTCTTTTGCCACTACTTCTTCTAAAACGTTGCCGAAGTATGCAGCTTCACTTTGTATATCTTCCTTTTCAATCGCTTGTGTTTTTTCAAGGAATACTTGCACTGCTGATTTCCATTTATTTAAACCTGCTATTGCAGAAACATCTGAGCCGCCAATACCTTGTGTACGTGCTTGCAACCACTGATCGTGGTCCATATTGAGTGTATTTACCAATACTTTTGCTTGCATGTTCTATTCACTCGCTTTCTGTGATATACTAGCCCTAACTTATCTTTTTAAAGGGACCTCCTGCTGCTACAGGTGGTCTTTTTCATGCATATCTCCAAATAAAGCCTTTGGATGTTCTTCTCTTTCCTTTACATACATTCACTATGTGAACAGGGCTGATACCGATAAATCTCGCTGCAGCCTTTGTTGATTTAAATTTCCTAAGTACTTGAAGCGTATGTTGATCTATTTGCTCGACAGGTTTGGATGTCTTTGACTTTAGATCTTTCGCATAATCTTTCGGCAATAAATACTTATAAGCATGCTTCATGTTCTCTGAATTTGTAACCCATTCCAAATTGGAAATTGTGTTATTACTTCTATTTCCGTCCTTATGATTCACGTGGCTTTTTCCATCTGGATTTTCAATAAAAGCTTCTGTAACCAATCTGTGAACATAGAATTTTTGAGCTTTCCCATTAAGATGCAATTGCACCTTTTTATAGCCTTGACTACAAAATTGCTTGCGGTACTTCTCTTTTTTGAACTTGATTGACTTTACATTTCCTGTGCTTGAAATTTCGTAATGCCCCTCGTAACCTGTTACAGACTTCCAGGTTTCTTTCATGTCATAACCACCTCTTATTCCCTTGCGGTTTTCTTCTCAAATCCAAGCTGCGTAATCATGTAATCCATGATGTTATCCTTTAGGACCACTTCGCCATCTGGTGCGATTAAAAACTCATCACCTGGCAGAATTTCATTACCTAATGCATCTTCAACTGGATAGTCTATCATCTGTTCTTGCGGATCTGCTTTACCGTAGCCGTTGTGCATCGCCATCGGGTTATCTAGCATCGTGCTCACCTCCTTTAATGTAGGATTTTCCTCCTTTCTGTCGAATTAGTTAGACGAAAGGAGGTGTTTGTATGAAACCAAATACTATAAATATTCGCGTTGATTTAGATGATATTTTCAAACTATCTCATCATGAAATTGTTGACCGTGTTTTAAAATACGTCCATGAACAATCGCGCCAGTATAATGATTTAACTCCAGAGAGCAGTCTAGAAATGGTTATAAAAGAAGCGACAAAAGCTTACGAAGGTAACTTAAGAAAACATATGCATGAACGATATAGTGCTACTATTTCTGGTCAAGTTGAAGTACAACGTTAGATTCACAAATTTGCTTATTATTTAATAGAATTTTCACTTCTACAACAGTCTCTGTTACCGCAGGTGCTGGAATTACTTTGGTTTTGTTGTTCATTTCCATTTAAATCACCTCCTCGCAAAGAGTAATGCAATGTGCTCTTTCTACCACACTTGCATCAACGCCCTGACTTCTTAACCGTCGGATAATTCCTAAGATGTTTTTACGATCCTTTTCACGTTCCACATCGTGCTTTTCTTTCGCTCGATACAGTGCTGCAAGTTCTCGTCTAGCTGACCTTGCTTCCTTAATCCATGTACAAAGTGCAATTGGATCCTGTTGCTTTAATGCTTCGATTTGCATTTGATTACAATATTTTAAGAACTCATCTAACACCTGTTTCTTTTGCATGTCCTTTTGTAAAACTGGTGCTGTTATGCTCATACTGTTTTCTCCTTTCGTAACTGTTCATTTTCTTGCTTTAGCTGTTCGTTCTCGTTGATAAGCTTTTCAAATGTATCTAATAGCGCTACGCCACCCACGAATGAAACGATAACCACCGCTGTAACCAAAAGGCTGAATGTACTTTCAACCAACGTTTGGTTCCTCCTTTTGGGCTTCTAGCCATGCTTCCAAATCTTTTTGTAAGAAGAGTAATTTGCGCCCTTCTCGTATAACCGGAAACTTCGGATGACTTGCCAACTCATACATTCTACAAACCGCGATGTTAAGGTAAGCTGCCGCTTCTTTTACTCGCATTACTTTGTTTGGTTGTGATTGTTGATGTAAATCAGCTAATGCTGATCTGATTTCTTCACGAACAACTTCACGGATTGACTCTTTAATGATTTGATCTAATCCCATTTTGTTTTGCTCCCTTCTATTTAACTTAACCAACCTTGACTTAACTATAAGTTAAGTCAAGGGCAAAAAATTTTAATTGCTTCTAGTTTCACTTTTAAGAAATCAGCAATTTTTACAATTAAGTCATAATAAGGACGGCGTTTGCCGTTTTCTATGTACCAATAGTACACTTCCGTAATACCAACGGCCTCAGCTACTTCCTTACATGTATATCCCTGTTCTACACGTAGCTGTTTTAGAGTTTTCATATGCAACTCCTCTCTTCCGTTTTTGTTGTTAATTACATATTAACTTAACCTTAAGTTAAGTTCAAGTGTTTTATAAAACTTTTTTCAAAAACTTTACCTTTCCACTTAACTGATAGTTAATATATAATGACAGTGTAGCAAAGTGCCGTGTGTCACACTATAACAGTGGTAAAGAAGAAATAACTTCATATAAAATAGATAAAATAAACTTGGGGTGTTTTAATTATGTTTAGTCATGAAAGGTTAAAGTTGTTAATTGAAAAAAGAGGGATTACTCAACAACAATTAGCTGATGCAATTGGTGTTAGTCATGTTTCTGTTTATAACTACGTTGAAGGAAAAAAATCACCAGGTACACGTACACTTCAAAAAATAGCTAATCATTTAAATGTTACTACTGATTATCTACTTGGGTTATCTGATTCGCCAGATTTAACAGCAGACCAAGATCTACAACTTACAAAAGAAGCTCAAGAAATTCTTCAAATCATAAATGATCTACCTGAAGAACAACGAAAAAAAGCATTAGAACAACTAGAAATGTTTGTGAGTTACGAAAAAGCTAAAGGGAATATTTAATGAAAAAAGACTATCCGAAAAAATTAGATAGTCTTTTTTAAATTACTTTGTCTCTTTCATGTCCACTTAAACAGATAGATAATAATATTTCTTTTGGGTTATCTTCTTCTTGCAGAAGTAAAAGCGCTTTTTTTATCAGATTAACTTCCCCATCTTTACTTTTCATCTTCTCTTATCCCCTTATCACTTTTGTTATTTTTTTACATAAATTTCTTTTTTGTTCATAAACCTAAAAAGGAAATCTTACTTAAAACTACAAATGACACCGTCAATTAAGACGATGTCATTTTAAATTTATATATGTAAACCTATATTTTGTATCTTACCAACCGCCACCAGGATCAACCATCATTTGCTGAACTACTGGTTTTGAGTCATTTGTACTAGGCTTTTCTTTCGCAGAATCAGTGTTAACAACTAGTGTAATTGCTAATAATAGTACAGGAATAATTGTAATTAATTTTTTCATCTAATCACCTCTTTCCGATGCTAATTATAACAAATATTCAAATTAAACCCAAGTGAATTTTCGGTAAATTCGAATAAAATATATTTCCTGATTTTTGACACATTAGAAGAGATTGTTTCATTAACTCTTCTCTTTTAGCTCCCTCATATGTTAAAGCTAAATAAGCGGTCTGTATGTCTGTTAATTCACCTGTAGAACTTTTTATTTGATTTAATATTTCCCTCGCTCCTATTGTATTACCTTGTTTAATCATTAAATATGCCAGCTCACTTGGATGTACAACATCTGTTTCACTAATTTCTTTGTCATGGTGAATCTTTAAAAATGATAATGTATGTTGCACCATTTCTTTCTTCTTCTCTACAGCTTCAACTTTTCTATCACCAATCACTTGTAATGTTTTCTCTAGGTAATATTTTGAGTTCTCATATTCACCTACTGAGAAAACATACGATTCACCTAGCTTTAAGTACGCATTTACTTTTGGAAAAGAAAAATAGTTATCCCACTCAAGATCATCTATTAATTTAATACAAACGTTTCTTGCTTCATCTACTTCTCCTCCTTGCAATGAAGTAACAGCAATCGCTTCTCTGTAACGTAATTTGAAGCACTCACGAAGATATTTATTACTAATTTTATCAATTTTAGTTTCTATTGATTTCAGACGCTCATTTAAAGTCGTATAATTTCCTGTTTGATATTGCGCTTGACATAATAAAATTTCAGTTAACAATTCCATCTCAATTGTTTTCACTGATTTACTTGCTATATGCAACGCTTTATAATATAGTTTGGCATTCAACTCACCGATATATCGTTTATAAATAATCAGATACACACTAGCAAATTCTTTATTTTCAGACACCTTAGACTGTAATTCACTATTTATTACTTCAATCAAAAGATTGAACTTACCTCTTAAAGCTAAGTCCTCCATCGCTTCACGTAAATTCTCTGATTTCGGATTTGTGACATCAATATAATCCTTTAATATATTCCCTTGTACCTGTATGCCTTTATTTAATAGAATAATTGTTTTAGAAAGAAAACCAAAACTAATATCTGTGTTACCTTTAAATACTTTTGTAACAGTACTTGGCTTAACACCCCAATGATCTGCTAGTTTATTTTTTCTTATACCAGCTACGCATAATTCTTTTTCAATTTGACCTAGAGCTTTCCACATGCTTTGTCCCCCTTATTGGAACAAGACACACTTCCCTATCATGAACACGCACCTTAATGCTGAATTACATCAAAAAGCTGTGTTATAACTAGCCGTATACGTTACGAAAACTCGTAAACGAAAGGCTCATGGCAAATGTTTTCCCTACTTCAATTAGGGCTAAACGGTGTAAACGTGTTCCCAGCATATTTACACACACTATGGGTCTTTTTTGTTCCGTTTGATTTCTTAAAATCAGTTTATCACAAGATTAAGAATCTTCATTCCACTTAAAGTCAATTCATGTTGAGAAAGTTTTTTCTAATAGTCAATGTCTCAACACTATTAGCAAGTATATAAATTATGAACTATACTCTGTCAGTAAACGTCAAACATTTGCCGTTTACAATTTGTAAAAAAATCTTTGAGCATAGACCTTAACATTATATATAAGGACGCTGTCTTAGGAGTTATAACTGTAGGAATTGATTTGAAAGACAACGTTCAAGATTGGTTACTTAAAAAAATGAAAAATAAATTTCTGTAAATCAAAAGCACAGTAGCATTAAGCACTGTGCTTTTTTATCTCTTTATATCCCCGTTCCTGACTCTAAGATTGTTTTCCAGCCACCAGGATCAGTGATTTTATGTCCACCCGGGTCTTTTGTGAATTCTCCCATGTTCTTCCCTCTCTCCAAGGATAAAATAAAGCATAAAATTATTCAGCTAAAAAAACACCACTATATGGAGTTCTCATAACATTGATCCATTTTCTTAATGTTTCTCTATTAGCTTGAGTAATCGGATAACCTCTACCTGTACAAACTTTTTCTGCACCTGGTGAAAGCGAACTGGTTGTTACAATCAAACCAGATTCAGCACCATACTCTTGCATATCTGCCCATAGAGATTTCACTACCATTTTTTCAATTTTTGTTTTGTGTCTCTTACATTGAATTAGAATCGTTGCTGGTCCTGGTTTATCACTTTCTTTTAGCCAAACTCGTGCATCTATTCCATCATCATCTCTTCCTTCACCTATTTCAACATAATATCCATGTTTTTCAAAAAATTCACATGTTAGAGCTTCGAATTTCCTCCAGTTTATCTCACCCATTGAATCAAAGTTATGACTTAAATAGTCAATATATCGTTGATCAAAGAATTTCCCATAATTAGTTTCTAAAGATTCACTTTCAAATAACCCTCTTAATTCTGCCACATCCTTCCAATTAACTTGTCTAGTCCATCCCCATGGACTTTTATGTAACCTCAAATTAATAGCTTTTATTATCTCTATCCCCATATATGCTCCTGCAATGCCATATTTCTTTTTTGCAGTTTCTAAAAAAATTGTAGGATCGATTACCGCCTTGTTTACTACTTTTGCTGTATTCATTGTTTTCTTTTGAAATTCTATAAATAATCGAATTAAATCCGAATACATTTTGGAGGTTTCAGGATTATTTGAATACTTCCTAGACAGTAAAATTGTAGGAGATACATTACTAGGATTTTCAGTATTTCCTACCTTATAT
>NZ_JBEUTW010000116.1:0-2245 GCF_040492675.1 Bacillus sp. AP50 | reverse complement strand
ACAAAAGATACACCACTTAAAAAGAGGTGTATCTTTCTCAGGTTTTACTATTTCCGATTACTTCTCTTCGTTTTAAACAATCTCACTAAGTTTGAAACAACTGTTTTTGTTACTGCATAAACTGGTACTGCTAAAATCATTCCGATGATTCCAGCAAAGTTACCTACCCCTAAAATTAGGATAATAATTGTTAATGGGTGGATGTTTAATTTCGAGCTCATAATACGTGGTGAAATAATATTACTTTCAAACTGTTGTACAATTGTTACGATAATAATTACGTATAAGGCTTGCATCGGAGATACGAACAGTCCTACAATAACAGCTGGTGCTGCTCCGATAAATGGACCTAAGTTAGGAATGATGTTTGTAAATGCTGCAATAATTCCTAAAACGAAAGCGTACGGTAAATCGATAATTAAATAACCGATAAAAGTAAACGCACCTACAAATATACAAACGAGCGCTTGCCCTTGAATATATGCAGATAATGTTTCGTTCGTTTCCTTAATGATACGAAGCCCCTCTTCACGGTAAGACTCTGGTAATAAGCTTACCGCTTTTCCTGGAAAGGCATGTCCATCTTTAAACATGTAAAATAAAATGAACGGTACAGTAAATACAACTAATGCAACGTTCGTGATAATACCAAATAAAGCCGTTGCACTCGACGTAATTGTATTTGGTATATCTTTTAAGTATTCAATCGCATTTTTTTCAATTGTTTCAATGGAAACGTAGTTTTGTGTAGATAACCATTCAAACAACCTATGATGTGATAATTCTTGTATGTATACTTTTCCTTCTTTTATGTAGCCTGGCATATTTTTTACTAAGTCCATTAGCTGTTGTGAAATCGTAGGAACAACTACTCCAACGCCAACTGCAGTTAATGTTATGATAAAAAGATATAACAGCAATATCGCTAAATTTCTAGGTACTTTTTTATTCTCCAAAAAGATTAATACAGGATTAAATATGAAGTATAAAAAAAGCGCGATTAAGATTGGGAAAAATAATGTTGATATGAAGATACCAATCGGTTGAAATAAAAATGATATTTTTGTGCAAATAAATATGATTCCTACAACCATTAGCACTTCTAATGTCCAAAAGTGCACTTTTGATTTCAAAAAAATGGCCTCCTTTAAACTAGCACTTCTCTTCATTGTACCAAAATAAGTATGAATTTCACATAATATTTTCCTTTACAATATTCCAAAATACCAATAAATACACTACAATGAGATTACATACAAATTTGCAGGTAAAGGTGATAAAAATGACACAATGCATCATTTGCAGAAAAGATACGAAAGAACTTAGTGAACAATATGTCATTCCAGAAATATTATGTGGATATTATTTCACAAACTCAATTTGTGATACTTGTCATGAACAAATGACAACAAATATTGATCGTCCTTTAATTAGGCATAAATTGAGTCAATTTAAGATTGAACAAATGAAAAGACAAATTGATTCCCCACTCTATACGAATGAGCACGGTGAGGAACTTGCAGCTGCTGAGACTGATGTTGTCGAAGTAAGCGACGAAATTCTTTATTCTAATGCATTAATTATGAAACTATGTAAAAAGCACGATATTTCCTTACATAATGAAATTTGGAAAGAGGAACGTGTAACGAAAGTAGCCAGTTCTATTCAACGTGAATTGCTATTGGATAACCGTAAATATAAAATGAGTATATTAAAAATGGCTTATACATTCGCTGTACAAACAGTTGATGGCTACTTTGAAGATCAAGATGCGATTGATATCTCTACCATTCTCTCAAATGCAGATTTCGTGGAACTAAAAGAAAAAAGCATTGTACGTGATTTAAGCAAAAGTTCTTTATGGAATACGCTAAATACAAGTAGTGAAAATCATTACTTTATTTTACTTAGCGATAAAGACGGTCTGTTTTGCTTTATTCGTTTGTTTGACATTTTTGATGTTGTCGTTCATTTATCAGAAAAAAGATTTGACCTTCCATCACCCATTGTCGGTGTAAATAATGTGAATACGCAGAAATTTTATGTCCAAAGTTTAAAACAGTATATGGATGGGCTGTTTAAAGAAAAAGCACCTACTATATAACAGGAACCAGAACATACGGTCTCCTTTCTTGATGAAAAGACACTGTGTTATAATGAGTATGAAAAGAACAATACAATCACATAAACCAATTATAAATTGTATATAAATAAAAAAGACTAGTGTGCGGCTACACACTAGTCC
>NZ_JBEUTW010000115.1:0-37170 GCF_040492675.1 Bacillus sp. AP50 | reverse complement strand
AGATATATGTTTGGTGCAGAATCTAAAAAATTTATATATTTATTTTTTTCTTAACAAATGGCGGAAAAATAAGAAAAATTCGCAGGATTATTAAAAATTATCACGAAATAAGTAAAAGTTTAGCGAATAATGGTTTGAAATAATAAAACGTTTTCTATATGATAAAGGTAAAGGTTAGTAAAAAAGTAGGTGAATTTATGACAGTAACATTTTATTCATATCCAAAGTGTGGCACATGTCAAAAGGCAAAGAAATGGTTTGAGGCAAACGATGTAGCATATGAGATGATTCATATTGTTGAAAATCCACCATCAAAAGAAGATTTACGTAATTTACATGAAAAAAGTGAATTACCATTAAAAAAATTCTTTAATACAAGTGGAATGCGTTACCGTGAACTTGGTCTAAAAGATAAGTTGAAAGATGCAAGCGAAGACGAAATGTATGAGCTTTTAGCATCTGATGGCATGTTGATTAAACGTCCAATTGTAACAGATGGAACGAATGTAACACTTGGTTTTAACGAAGAGCAGTTTGAAAGTGTGTGGAAAAAGTACCAATAAGGTATTTTTACATAATTAATACATTCACTGGAGGTACAGTCATGAGCATTCCAAATAATTTACGTTACTCTGAAGAACACGAATGGGTAAAAACTGAAGGTAATGAAGTTGTTATCGGTATCACTCACTTTGCACAAGGTGAGCTAGGCGATATCGTATTCGTTGAACTTCCTGAAGTAGGTGCAACAATCGAAGCTGACGAGCCATTCGGAAGCGTAGAATCTGTTAAAACAGTTTCTGAGTTATACGCACCTGTAAGCGGTAAAGTTGTAGCAGTAAACGAAGAATTAAGTGACCAACCAGAACTTGTTAACGAATCTCCATACGAGGGTGCATGGATGGTTAAAGTTGAACTTTCTGATGCAAGCCAAGTTGAGAAGTTATTAACTGCAGAAAAATATGCAGAAATGACAAACCAAGACTAATTATAGTCGACTAAAGGACAGCCTTTGTGCTGTCCTTTTTTATTTTGTGTGAAATAATGAAATTCAAGTTATATGTAAATAAATAAGCTATTATGAGAAAAACTGTTTTGTGGTAAGGTTTCATAAGTCTTCACAATCTAAACGAGCCGCTTGCGCTTTTCATTGTCCAGCTCCACCTCCTAGCCCTTCATGTCTAAGAACCTTCCGTACGAGAAGACAAAAAGCGTCTTCTGTACGAAAGAACCTTAGCCAACAGGGCTAAACAGTCGGTTCCGCTTTTCTTTTGCAAAAATAAACAGGAAACAACATGAAAATAACGAATATACTATATACTAAGTTCAAGGTTATATAGTATATGGTGATCGGGTGATGACATATGATTTATGTAGAAAAAGTCATTATTGTAGAAGGTACATCAGATAGAAGAAAGATTGAATCTATTATTCGTGAACCGGTGGAAATTGTTTGTACAAATGGTACAATTGGTTTGTCGAAAATGGATGAGCTCGTTGATCAGTTTTTTGATAAGGAAGTGTATGTGCTAGTGGATGCTGATGATGCTGGAGAAAAGTTAAGGAAACAATTTCGAAAAGAATTTCCGCAAGCCGAGCATATCTATATTGATCGCTCGTACCGAGAAGTGGCAACTGCGCCATCTACACACTTAGCAAATGTATTATGGGGAGCCGACATTGACGTTTATACAGAATATTTACGGTAAGGAATGATAGAAGTGATTGATTGGACAGGAGCCGAAGCTACAGCCCTAATAGAGAACGAAGAAAAAACAGTATTATATGTATATACTCCAATGTGTGGAACATGCCAATTAGCAAAAAAGATGTTAACAGTCGTTGAGATGACAATTGAAGGCCTCAAAATTGGGATGTTAGATTTAAATTATGCTCCGTATTTAGCGAAAGAGTATGGGATTGAAAGTGTACCTTGTTTACTTGTTTTTGAAAATGGGACACTGATGAAGAAGATATACGCATTTCATTCGGTTGAATATTTATATACGGAATTAAAGTAGGCGGCAAAATTTTTGCCGCCTCGACATATTTCTTGGGAAATATGTCGAGATGCAGGGTGGATACAGTATTTGTCGAGCGAAAATAACAGGATTGTTCTTTAGTGAGAGGGAATGGTATGTAATAGAAAGTGATATGAAGGATGTGATTTAGGGTGAGATTATATTCTTTGCTTCAATCATTTGTAAATTACGCTAATGGTCAATATCATTTAGAACCGCTTTTAAGACAAGAAGAAAAAACTGTTAATTTTCGCTTTGGAGATGAAAGTTGTTCGTTACAAATTTCAAGAGATTATATAGAGCTGGTACATGAGGAAAGAGGAACGGAACAAATCATTTGCTTAGATGAAAAGGATATAGAACAATTGGTGAATGGAAATGTACGATTGCAAATGTTAATGAACGATGGACGTGTACAATATTCAGGAACGTACCGAACGATGTTATTAGTGGAATCGATGTTTCATATATGTAAACCGATGTCAGTAGGTGCTTAAAATTCTGAAGTTTCATTTTTTGCGAAAATTTCTGTTGACATGGTGAGTGTATATTGATACAATTCAAGTCATAAAATATAGACAATTTCATAAATTTCAAATCAGACGAAAATTGAATCTGATTTCTCTTATCAAGAGAGGTGGAGGGACTGTGCCCTGTGAAGCCCGGCAACCGTCAACTTATGTTGAAATGGTGCCAATTCCTGCAAAGCGAATGCTTTGAGAGATGAGAGAGAGGGATAATGTTGTTATATACGCATATAAACCTTTCTGCTTCTCTAAAGCAGAAAGGTTTTTTTATTGTTTGAATGTGGAGGACATTCAAATAATAAAAGTAATGATAACAGTGGACTACACGCATTAAAAATAAAAAATTGCGGAGTCGATCCAAACAAAAAAGGGGTGAACATCATGATTCTATTAGAGAACGTAAAGAAAATATATAAGGCGAAAAGCGGTGATGTCACTGCTGTAGATAACGCCAATTTAAAAATAGAAAAAGGCGAAATATTTGGTGTTATTGGATATAGCGGCGCTGGAAAAAGTTCGTTAATCAGATTGTTTAATCAGTTAGAGAAACCGACTTCTGGCCAAATTACAATTGCGAATCGTGTTATATCAGCAATTACAGGAAGTGAACTTCGTAAGGCAAGACAAGAAATCGGAATGATTTTTCAACACTTCAACTTACTTTGGTCACGAACTGTACGTGAAAATATTGAGTTTCCACTTGAAATTGCAGGTGTTGATAAAGCGAAGAGAAGAAAACGTGTTGATGAATTAATTCATCTTGTTGGATTAGAAGGAAGAGGAGACGCGTACCCATCTCAGCTGAGTGGAGGACAAAAGCAACGCGTCGGGATTGCAAGAGCATTAGCTAACAATCCACAAGTGCTTTTATGTGATGAAGCAACGTCAGCTCTTGATCCGGAAACGACAGATCAAATTTTGGATTTACTATTAGACATTAATAAGCGCCTTGGTTTAACAATTGTACTCATTACACATGAGATGCACGTGATTCGAAAGATATGTAACCGAGTAGCGGTAATGGAGAGAGGAAAGATTGTAGAAACAGGTCCAGTACTTGATGTATTCCGTAATCCGAAGCAAGATATTACGAAACGATTTGTACAGCAGTTAACAGATTCTGAAGATACAAATGAAACGATTGAAAATTTAATTGAAAAATATCCAGATGGAAAAGTAATTCGTTTGCAGTTTATCGGTGAGGCTGTAGAAAGACCAGTGCTTCAACGATTAATGCAACGCAGTGATATAGAAGTTAGCATTTTGCAAGGAAATATTGCACAAACGAATAACGGTTCTTACGGTAGTTTAGTTGTTCATTTAAATGGTGAGGAAACAGCGATCCAGCAAGCAATAGAAGGAATTCATCAAGATCAAGTAGAGCTGGAGGTGATTGCACATGGATAAGTTACTCGCAAATGTTGATTGGAATCAAATGTTAGAAGCAACTGGTGAAACGTTATATATGACGGCAATCGCAGCTCTTGCGACATTTGTTTTAGGACTAATTTTAGGATTGTTACTCTTCATGACAGCAAAAGATAATTTATGGGAAAATAAATCAATTAATACGGTGATTGGAGCATTCGTAAATATATTCCGCTCTATACCGTTCATCATTTTAATTATTTTATTAATCCCATTTACAAAGATTCTTCTTGGAACAATTCTTGGAGCAAGTGCAGCTCTGCCGGCTTTAATTATTGGAGCCGCACCATTCTACGCGAGAATGGTTGAAATTGCACTTCGCGAAATTGATAAAGGTGTAATTGAAGCTTCAAAAGCAATGGGAGCAAAAACAAGCACAATTATTTTGAAAGTGTTAATTCCAGAATCATTACCAGCATTAGTATCTGGTATTACGGTTACGACAATTGCTTTAGTAGGCTATACAGCAATGGCGGGAGTTGTTGGTGCTGGTGGCCTTGGAACACTTGCTTACTTAGAAGGATTCCAGAGAGGGAATAACGATGTAACAATCGTTGCGACAATTTGTGTATTACTAGTTGTATTTTTAATTCAGTGGATTGGTGATAGTTTAACGACTCGAATAGATAAACGATAATAAAAACGGGAGGATATTTTAAATGAAAAGATTATTACTTACGGCACTTATTTCAACTTCAATTTTTGGGTTAGCTGCTTGTGGCGGGAAAGATAAAGATGAAAAGAAACTTGTTGTTGGTGCTTCTAACGTACCGCATGCTGAAATTTTAGAAAAAGCAAAACCGTTACTTGAGAAAAAAGGAATTGAATTAGAAGTGAAAAAATTCCAAGATTACGTGTTGCCAAATAAATCGTTAGCGGATAAGGAATTAGATGCAAACTATTTCCAGCACATTCCGTATTTAGAAAAAGAAATTAAAGATAAAAAATATGATTTTGAAATAGCAGGGAAAATTCATATTGAACCAATTGGTGTATATTCTCAAAAATATAAGAGTTTAAAAGAACTTCCAGACGGGGCGACAATTATTATGAGTAATTCCGTTACTGACCATGGACGTGGTTTAGCAATTTTACAAAAAGAAGGCATTTTAAAAATTAAAGACGGAGTAGATCCAGTTAGTGCAACTCCAAAAGATATTGCAGATAATCCGAAACACTTAAAATTCAAAACGGATATTGAGCCTGGTTTGTTGCCACAAGTGTATAACAATAAAGAAGGCGACGCTGTTTTAATTAACTCGAACTATGCAATTGATGCGAAATTAAACCCAGAAAAAGATGCAATTGCAATTGAAGGCGATGATTCTCCATACGCAAACGTACTAGTGGTTCGTAAAGGTGATAAAGATAAAAAAGCGATTAAAGAGCTTGTAGAAGTATTACATTCTAAAGAAATTAAAGACTTTATTACTAAAGAATATAAAGGTGCAGTTGTTCCTGTAAAAGAATAATTGCTGAAAAAGGGCTGGTGTATGCCGGTCCTTTTTTACTACATAACTATAGGGAGAAGGGGACGTCATATGAAAAAGATTCTATTGTCAGTTGTTACAGCATTATCTGTATTTACATTAGCTGCTTGCGGAGGGAAGGAAGAGAATAAGCTTGTTGTGGGAGCCTCTAACGTGCCGCACGCTGTTATTTTAGAAAAGGCACAGCCGATATTAGAGAAAAAAGGCATTAAGTTAGAGATTAAAAAGTTTCAGGATTATGTACTGCCAAATAAAGCGTTAGCGGATAAAGAAATTGATGCGAACTACTTCCAGCATATTCCGTACTTAGATAAAGAAATTCAAGAAAAGGGATATAAAATTGTAAACGCAGGAAAAATCCATTTAGAGCCGATGGGTATTTATTCTAAGAAGTATAAAAGCTTAAAAGACTTACCAGATGGCGGGACAGTGATTATGAGTAATAACGTAGCGGAGCGTGGCCGTATGCTAGCACTGTTACAAAAAGGCGGCGTTATTAAATTAAAAGACGGAGTAGATGTTGTTAAGGCAACAGTAAAAGATGTAGTCGAAAATCCGAAAAACTTAAAGTTTAAAACAGATGTAGAGCCTGGATTGTCACCAAAGCTGTATGAAAATAATGAAGGTGATGCTTTATTTATTAATTCAAACTATGCAATTGATGCAAAATTAAATCCAACAAAGGATGCAATTGCGATTGAAGGAGCAGACTCTCCGTATGCAAACATCATTGCAGTTCGTAAAGGTGATGAGAAGAAAAAAGAAATTAAAGAGCTAGTAGAAGTGCTACATTCAAAAGAAATTCAAGATTTTATTAATAAAGAATATAAAGGTGCTGTACTTCCGGTAAGTGAATAAATATAAGGAAAGGGCTGGAAAATTACCAGTCCTTTTTTCTTTATATAAATAAGAAGAAAGGTGTATCATAGAAAGATGTGAAGGAAATACTTATATACATTTGTGAAAAAACGGTTACTTTTTTTCGTCGTTTGCGATATCATTTTATTTGATATAAAATTAGAATGAGAATAAAATGAGAATATGAACGTTTTAGGAATTTTTAAAATGTATATATAGGATTAATGGAGGTATTGAGATGGCTGGTTCTACATTAACGGTTAAAGACTTACACGTATCAATTGATGGCAAAGAAATTTTAAAGGGTGTAAACCTTGAAGTAAAAGGTGGAGAAATCCACGCAATTATGGGACCTAACGGAACAGGTAAATCAACTTTATCTTCTGCAATTATGGGTCACCCAAAGTATGAAGTAACAGAAGGTAGCATCATCATCGACGGTGAAGATGTATTAGAAATGGAAGTAGACGAGCGCGCACAAGCAGGTCTATTCCTAGCAATGCAATATCCAAGTGAAATTAGCGGAGTAACAAACGCTGACTTCTTACGTTCTGCAATTAACGCACGTCGTGAAGAAGGCGATGAAATTTCTCTTATGAAATTTATCCGTACATTAGATAAAAACATGGAATTCCTAGAAATGGATCCAGAAATGGCACAACGTTACTTAAACGAAGGTTTCTCTGGTGGAGAGAAAAAACGTAATGAAATCCTTCAATTAATGATGATTGAGCCAAAAATCGCAATCTTAGATGAAATCGACTCAGGTCTTGATATCGATGCATTAAAAGTTGTATCTAAAGGTATTAACGAAATGCGCGGCGAAGAGTTCGGTTGCCTAATGATTACGCATTACCAACGTTTATTAAACTACATCACTCCAGACTTCGTTCACGTTATGATGAACGGTCGTATCGTTAAATCTGGTGGCCCTGAGCTTGCACAACGTCTAGAAGCTGAAGGTTACGACTGGATTAAAAAAGAATTAGGTATTGAAGACGAAACAACAGAGCAAGAAGCGTAAGAGAGGAGCATAAACATGACAATCGGTACATTACCTTTCGATCAAGAAACAATCCGTCAACGCGCAAGCGAAGTAAACGAAGCTGCTTGGTTGACTGAGTTCCGCTTACAAGCTCTTGCACAAGCAACTGAACTTCCAATGCCAACGCCTGATAAAACGAAAATTGACAAATGGGACTTTATCGGAAAAGGCGACGCTGCTAAGCAAGAGCCTGTAAGTTCTTTAACTGAACTTCCAGAAGCAGTGAAAAACTTAATCGATGAAAATAACAGCGTATTAGTACAACGCACTGGTACAACTGCATTCGTTTCTTTAGCAGACGAAGCAAAAGAAAAAGGTGTTATTTTTACAGACATCGTAACAGCAGCAACTGAGCATGCTGAACTAGTACAAAAGTACTTAATGAAAGACGGCGTGAAAGTAGACGAGCATCGTCTAACTGCACTTCATGCTGCATTAATCAACGGTGGTGCATTCGTATATGTTCCGAAAAACGTTGTTCTTGAAACTCCACTTCAAGCTGTATTCTTAGTAGACGGCGAAGAAGCTAACGTATATAACCACGTACTATTCGTAGCTGATGCGAACAGTACTGCAACTTATGTAGAAAACTATGTTGCAAATGAAAATGCTAAAGGTATTGCAAATATCGTAGCAGAAGTAATCGTGGAACAAGGCGCACAAGTGAAATTCGGTGCGGTTGATCTATTAGCAAAAGACGTAACAACTTACGTTAACCGCCGCGGCGTTGTAGGACGCGACGGCCGTATTGATTGGGCTCTAGGCCTTATGAATGACGGAAACACAATTTCAGAGAACGTTACGAACTTAATGGGCGACGGTTCATATGCTGATACGAAAACAGTAACAATTGGCCGTGGTAACCAAACACAAAACTTTACAACTAAAGTTGTTCACTTCGGTAAACATTCTGAAGGTTGGATTTTAAAACACGGTGTACAAAAAGATAGTGCAACATCTATCTTTAACGGAATTGGTAAGATTGAACACGGTGCATCTAAATCAAATGCACAACAATCTTCTCGCGTTCTTATGTTAGATGAAAAAGCTCGCGGTGATGCAAACCCAATTCTTTTAATCGACGAAGATGATGTAATGGCAGGTCACGCAGCTTCAGTAGGTCGCGTAGATCCAGTCCAACTATACTACTTGATGAGCCGTGGTATTCCAAAACGCGAAGCAGAACGTTTAGTCATCCATGGATTCTTAGCACCTGTAGTTAATGAGCTTCCAATTGAAGGAGTAAAGGCACAGCTTGTTGAGGTAATTGAAAGGAAAGTTCGCTAATGAATATTCATGAAATACGCAAACAGTTTCCAATTCTTGATCAAAAAGTGAACGGCAAACAACTTGTTTATTTCGATAGTGCAGCAACTTCTCAAAAACCAATTCAAGTCATTGAAACGTTAGAACGTTACTATAAAGAATATAATTCTAACGTGCATCGCGGTGTTCATACGCTCGGTACGAAAGCTACCGACGCGTATGAAGGTGCACGTGAGAAAGTTCGCAAGTTTATCAATGCGAAATCAATGGAAGAGATTATTTTCACGCGCGGAACGACAACTGCATTAAATACAGTAGCGGCTAGCTATGGTCTTGAAAATGTAAAAGAGGGCGATGAAATCGTTATTTCTTACATGGAGCACCATAGTAATATCATTCCGTGGCAACAAGTTGCGAAGAAAACTGGTGCAACTTTAAAATATCTTCCGCTTCAACCAGATGGGACAATTTCAATAGAAGATGCTCGTCAAACAATTACACCGAATACAAAAATCGTTTCTATCATGTATGTTTCTAACGTACTTGGAACGATTAACCCTGTAAAAGAAATCGGAGCAATTGCACACGAAAATGGCGCAATTATGGTCGTTGACGGTGCACAAAGTACACCTCACATGAAAGTAGATGTACAAGATTTAAACTGTGATTTCTACGCATTATCTGCTCATAAGATGTGTGGCCCTACAGGTATCGGCGTATTATATGGTAAAAAAGAATTGCTAAACAATATGGAGCCAATTGAATTTGGTGGTGAAATGATTGATTTCGTAGATTTACAAGAATCTACTTGGAAAGAGCTTCCGTGGAAGTTTGAAGCAGGTACACCGATTATCGGTAATGCAATCGGACTTGGTGCGGCAATTGATTTCCTAGAAGAAATCGGTCTTGATAATATTGAAAAGCATGAGCATGAATTAGCGCAATACGCTTTAGAAAGACTATCAGAAGTAGATGGCGTTACAATTTATGGTCCAAAGCATCGCGCTGGTCTTGTTACATTTAATATTGAAGACGTACATCCTCACGATGTAGCGACTGTATTAGATGTAGAAGGCATTGCAGTTCGCGCAGGACATCACTGTGCACAACCGCTTATGAAGTGGCTAAAAGCTTCTTCAACAGCACGTGCGAGCTTCTATTTATATAATACAAAAGAAGAAATTGATACATTTGTTGACTCGCTAATCAAGACAAAGGAGTATTTCACAAATGTCATTTAATAATTTAGATACGTTATATCGTCAAGTTATTATGGATCATTATAAAAATCCTCGTAACCATGGCGTATTAGAAGATAGTGTTACCGTTAACTTGAACAATCCAACTTGCGGCGATCGTATTCAACTTACGATGAAAGTAGAAGAAGGTATTGTGCAAGAGGCGAAGTTTGAAGGCGAAGGATGTTCAATCTCAATGTCTTCAGCTTCAATGATGACACAAGCAGTAAAAGGTAAGAAAATTGAAGAAGCACTTCAGCTTTCGAAAATTTTCTCTGACATGATGCTAGGAAAAGAGTACGATGACAGCATCGATTTAGGAGATATTGAAGCATTACAAGGCGTATGCAAGTTCCCTGCACGTATTAAATGTGCAACATTAGCGTGGAAAGCGTTAGAAAAGGGCTTAAACGAAGATAAGTAATGTTAAAGGTTCCTAAAAACGAGGTTATCTAAGGAGGGACACACCAACATGGCGAAGCAACTGCCAGATATCGGCGATTATAAATATGGTTTCAAAGACAAAGACGTTTCGATTTTCCGTGCTGGACGCGGTTTAACAAAAGAAATCGTTGAAGAAATTTCACGTATGAAAGAAGAACCACAGTGGATGTTAGACTTCCGTTTAAAATCACTGGATAAGTTCTACGAAATGCCAATGCCACAATGGGGCGGCGACTTAAACGACTTAGATTTCGATGAAATTACGTACTACGTAAAACCATCTGAGAAATCTGAGAAGTCTTGGGATGAAGTACCTGATGAAATTAAAGCAACATTTGATAAATTAGGTATTCCAGAAGCTGAGCAAAAATATTTAGCTGGTGTATCTGCACAGTACGAATCTGAAGTTGTATACCACAACATGAAAGAAGACCTAGAAGCTCTAGGAATCGTCTTCAAAGATACAGATAGCGCATTAAAAGAGAACGAAGATATTTTCCGTGAACATTTCGGAAAAGTAATCCCACCAACAGACAACAAATTCTCTGCATTAAACTCTGCAGTTTGGTCTGGTGGATCATTCATCTACGTTCCAAAAGGTGTTAAAGTTGATACACCACTTCAAGCGTATTTCCGTATTAACTCTGAAAATATGGGACAATTCGAACGTACGCTTATCATTGTAGACGAAGGCGCACACGTACACTACGTAGAAGGTTGTACAGCACCTGTTTACACTACTAACTCACTTCACAGTGCGGTAGTAGAAATCATCATTAAAAAAGATGCTTATTGCCGTTATACAACAATCCAAAACTGGGCGAACAACGTATACAACCTAGTTACAAAACGTGCGGTTTGTGAAGAAAACGCAACGATGGAATGGATTGACGGTAACATCGGATCTAAATTAACGATGAAATACCCAGCAGTTATCTTAAAAGGCGAAGGCGCTCGTGGTTTAACATTATCTATCGCGATTGCTGGTAAAGGCCAACACCAAGATGCTGGTGCGAAAATGATTCACTTAGCACCAAACACGTCTTCAACAATCGTTTCTAAATCGATTGCGAAGCATGGCGGTAAAGTAACTTACCGTGGTATCGTACACTTCGGACCAAAAGCGAAAAACTCTCGCTCTAACATCGAGTGTGACACGTTAATCATGGATAACCAATCTACATCTGATACAATTCCTTACAACGAAATCAAAAACGATTACGTTTCACTTGAGCACGAAGCGAAAGTATCTAAAGTATCAGAAGAACAATTATTCTACCTAATGAGCCGTGGTATTTCTGAGCAAGAAGCTACAGAAATGATCGTAATGGGCTTCATTGAACCATTCACTCGCGAACTTCCAATGGAATACGCAGTTGAAATGAACCGCCTAATCAAGTTTGAGATGGAAGGTTCTATTGGTTAAATAGAAATGCGGAGCCGACTGTTCAGACCCGTTGACTAAGGTTCTTTCGCACAGAAGATGCTTTTTATCTTCTCGTGCGGAAGGTTCTTAGACATGAGGGTCTAGGAGGCGAAGCTGGACAATATATGTATGAAGAAAGCGTCCTGCTGTGCAGGGCGCTTTTTTGTTTTGCGGATTTGTCTTGGCTTGGGAGAGGATACCCAGGTAGGTTTCCAGCTAAATATATCAGCGATTTTTCAAATATATCGACCATAACTCGGAATATATCAGCGATTATTTCAATATATCAACGTTTCGACAAGGAATATCGATTTGTCGACAAGATAAGACAAAAGAAAATCCTCACATACCCCAAACATTTTATAAGAACAGAGAACGACTAGGTTTAAGACAAAGATACTGACAAATCCACTTGAACAACCACCCACTGAATTTTCTATTAAACTTTTTGACAAATCCACCCCTCCCTCCACTATCTGGAATTCTTTCCTGAATTAGCAAAAGTTTCTAATATAAAAAGGACAATCTTTTGCTTTTTCTCACAATGCGAGTACAATGTAAAATAGCAAGAAAAGACGAAAAGTATTTACAGGATTATTGTGTGCGCATAGCGTAAATGGCAGTAAGGAACTGAGAGGAGGTTTTTTCTCTGAATACAAATAAAGAAACAATCATCCACCTTTATCATACAAACGATATACATAGTCATTTTGAAAATTGGCCGCAAATTTCTCGGTTTGTTCTAGGGGAGAAAAAGCGAAGACAGGAAGCGGGAGAGACTGTTTTGACGGTTGATATCGGCGATCATGTGGATCGTTTTCATAGTATTTCGGAAGCGACGAATGGACTTGGGAATACGAAGCTTTTGAATGAGGCGTTATATGATTATGTAACGATCGGAAATAATGAAGGAATTACGTTAGCGAAGGAGCATTTGAATCGGCTCTATGATGATGCTGGATTTGAAATACTTGTCGCAAATTTATTTGAAAAAGAAGGGGTACGTCCGTCATGGGCAAGGCCTTATAAATTGCATACAACGACGGATGGGATTACCATTGCTTTTATCGGATTAACGGTAGCTTATCCAGAGTTTTATCAGATGCTCGATTGGCATATTGAAGATCCCATTATTCATTTAGAGTCTATTTTAGAAGAAGTGAAAGATGAGGCTCATATTACGGTTGTCCTTTCTCACCTTGGAAAAAGTATGGATGAGTATATGGCAGAGCATTATGATATAGATGTTATTTTAGGAGCACATACGCATCATTTATTTGAGCGTGGTATTCTACTGAATAATACTTTACTTTGTTGTTGTGAAAAGTGGGGGCGTTACGTTGGTCACGTACAGCTTACTGTGGATATAGAGATGAAGAAATTGCTGAAAAAAGACGGTAGAGCGATTAAGACGGAACGTTTAGGTGCTTATAGCGAGCCGTTATCCACAATTGAAATACTGCAGGAAGAAAGTGAGCATATAATGGCAGAGTCTGTCGTTCATTTAAAAGAGTCATTACCGGTTGATTGGTTTCATGAGACGCCGTTTTCTCACATGTTAGCAAGTGCGCTGAAAACATGGTGCAATGCAGAGATTGGCATGGTGAACGCTGGTGTACTTCTTGAAGGGTTAGAAGAGGGTGTTGTAACGCGCGGAGATATTCACAGAATTTGTCCACATCCAATTAATCCGTGTGCTTTGAAAGTTCCAGGAAAGATATTAAGAGAAGTTATTTTGAAAGCACGTAAGCCGAATATGGAGAATCTTGAGGTGAAAGGATTCGGATTTCGGGGAAAAGTGATGGGGAAAATGATTTACGCTGGTGTAGAAGTCATTCCAGATACGATTCCCGGGAATAAAATTTTACTCGAAGATGTATTAATTAACGGGGAATCGCTGGAATTAGATCGTATATATACAGTAGGAACGATTGATATGTTTACATTTGGCTACTTATACCCAGAGCTATCCACACTTTCTGACAAACAATATTATATGCCAGAACTACTTAGAGATGTGTTAACAGATATGTTAATAACTTATACATCTTCCGTTAAACTATAGGCTAGTTAACTTGTAACACTCATTTTTCTCTTGTCATACAGATAAGAAAGAGAGGAGTGTGAACTATGGTTAATGTGGAGCCAATTATAATTGATAATTATACGTTTATTGCAGTTAGCGTGAAACTTCCAAAGACGAATTTGCTAGCTGTAATGAGCGATAAAGGATATATTATGTGTGGTGCATTAGATGTAGGTCTTTTAAATGAGAAGTTAGGTGATCGAGGAATTATTGCTGGCCGTGCGGTTGGTGTAAGAACGATTGAACAACTTCTTGAAGCGCCACTAGAATCGGTAACGACTGGAGCTGAAGCATTAGGCATTCCAGCAGGTACGATTGGAAAAGAAGCATTATTAAAAATGAGATAAGCATATATCGTCCCTCCTTCTTGCATAGAAATGATATAAGAAGGAGGTTTTTTTATGAGTATATTTCGCTCGAAAAACTCGCGGTTTCGAAGGGGACCTATTGCCTTTCGGTATATACTGCTTATGTCGTTTATTCTTTTTGTTATATTACTTACGCAAGGGTTGTGGATTGTGAATAATAATATTCAACCGACCTTAATTAAATATGGGGAAGTAGAGACACATAAAATGGCGACGGCAATTATGACGAAGGCAGTAAAGGATCGAATTAATGAAGGATTCGATGTAGATTCATTAATGAAAGTACAGAATGATAAAAACGGAAAAGTATCCACAATTAATTTAAATACAAAGCAAGTAAATGAAATCGTAACATCAACGACCACGTACATAGAAAAATATTTACAGCAAGTAGAACAAGGGAAGTTGAAGGAGCTAGGTATTTCTGAAAAAAACGGCGCGACTATGGCAGTTCCTTTTGGGCGTGTAACTGATAATGCACTTCTTGGTAATATAGGACCAGATATTCCGATTCATTTCACGCCAGTTGGACATGTGAATACAGATATTAAACAAAAAATTGAGCCGCATGGGATTAATACTACAGCGATTCAAATTGTTATGGAAATGGAAGTAACATTGCAAGTGATTATTCCATTTCATACGAAAGAGATAAAGGTGAAACAAAATGTTCCGATTGCGACGCGTATCGTTCAAGGGGAAGTGCCTACGTATTATGGAAGCGGAAGTGTTGCTGTACCTGATAAAAAGAAAACAGATAGTTAGTTGTAAATAAAGTGAAACTCGGCTCAGTCAGGCTTTTACTGGATAAAAAATAACCGTAGCAATGCAGCTACGGTTATCGTTTTGTATTTGCTCGTTCTTTGCGCTCCCAAAGGCTTAAATGCATGTATGGATCGAAGGCCCATTCTGTATAGCCATTGTCTTTATACATGCCAAAATGTAAGTGGGGCGGAAATTTTCCGGCTGTGCCAGGAGGTCCATAACCAGTGCTACCAACAAATCCGATTACTTTCCCTGGCTCAACAATTTGTCCAAGCTGTATTTCTTTTGAAAACCCGCCTAAATGAGCGTAATAATGGTAATTGTTATGAAGGTCTCGAATACCAATGCGCCATCCACCAAGGCGGTTCCAACCTTTCGTTTCAATAATGCCATAGCAAGTCGATCTTACTGGCACGCCATATCCGGCAAAAATATCGGTTCCTTCATGAATCCTTCTGCCGCCAAAACTTCTTCCAGCGCCGAAAGTACTACGGTAGCTATGGTCACTACGGATCGGAAGAGGAAAAGCATTTCCTTCTAAATTAATACGTCCATAATGTTTATAAATTTGGGCGTATTCGCTAATTAAATCAACTGTTTTGGCACGTCTATAATATTCCCAGAGCATAATTTTAATACGGTCTTCTGATGTTCCTTGTTTCCTTAAAATAGTCGCTGCGGTATGCAGAAGATCACGGTCGCTATTTGCATTTGCAAATCCATCTTTGTCACCATCTAAACCTATTCCGCCAAATAGAGAAATTGTATGGGGAAGAGTATCGTTACTATTAATAGGTCCAGCCCATATTTCTGGTTTGAAATAAAGGGAAATGATGGCATCTGGTTTTTTCGGAATATCTTTTCTTACGCTCCGTATATTTCTTTCATATTGATCCATTGCAGCTAAGTAATACCATGGAATGCCTGAAGACTGCTCGGTTTCTTTATATAGTGCCATGCGCTTTTCGTATATGCTTTGCTGATTATCTTCACCGTAAGCGATGTTTTGGTGGAGAAGAAAACAAATAGAAAGCAAAAGAGAAATTTTTCGAAGCATGAAATAGACTCCTTTCACAACATCACTCTTTTTAGTGTGGGATATACGGAGTATTTCATTATAGGGAACGATTGGAAAAAATCTTAGAATCTTCATTTGAGCAAATCGCTTTCATACGTTAGAATAGATATGTTACATTGAAAGAAGCGAACACGGTAAACTATTTCATATTGTGCGGAGTTGATAACCATGACAAAACAAACAGAATATAAGCGCAAGCCCGAATGGTTGAAAATTAAGTTAAACACGAATGAAAACTATACAGGCTTAAAGAAAATGATGCGTTCTAAAAATCTTCATACAGTTTGTGAGGAAGCAAAATGTCCGAATATTCATGAATGCTGGGCTGTAAGAAAAACAGCAACATTTATGATTTTAGGTGCGGTTTGTACACGTGCTTGTCGTTTTTGTGCGGTTAAAACAGGCTTACCAACTGAGCTTGATTTACAAGAACCAGAACGCGTGGCAGATTCAGTAGTACAAATGGGCTTAAAGCACGTTGTTATAACAGCGGTTGCACGTGATGATTTAAAAGACGGGGGAGCAGCTGTTTTTGCTGAAACAGTACGCGCTGTACGTCGTAAAAATCCATTTACGTCAATCGAAGTATTACCATCTGATATGGGTGGAGTAGAAGAAAACTTAAAAATGTTAATGGATGCAAAACCAGATATTTTAAACCATAACATTGAAACAGTACGTCGATTATCTGACCGAGTTCGCGCTAGAGCAAAATATGAACGTTCATTAGAGTTTTTACGTCGAGCGAAAGAAATGCAGCCTGATATTCCAACTAAATCGAGCATTATGGTGGGCTTAGGTGAAACGAGAGAAGATTTAATTGAAGCAATGGATGACTTACGTGCAAACAATGTGGATATTTTAACTCTTGGGCAATACCTACAACCATCTAAGAAGCACTTACCAGTTCTTAAATATTACCCACCAGCAGAATTTGCAGAGCTTAAAGAAATTGCACTTAGCAAAGGATTTAGCCACTGTGAAGCTGGCCCACTTGTGCGTTCTTCTTACCATGCGGACGAGCAAGTACGTTCTGCAAAAGAAAAAACAGCAGAAGCTAAATAATGAAAAAAGAGAGCTAACGATTAGCTCTCTTTTTGTTTATACTCTAAAACGGTATTTGGACATGTTAATAAAATCTTTTTTAATTCTTCTGTGGATAATTCAATTGTAAATTCAGGTACACCAGGTGTAATTAAAATTTTATCGTACGTATAAATAGCGTTATCCACAATAATTGTTACATCGTGTGAATATCCGAAAGGAGCCACACATCCCGGCGTACAACCAGTTTTGTCTCGCAGTTCATCAGGAGAACAGAGAGATAAGCGTTCTCCTGTTAGTTCTTTCATCTCTCCCCGGTTGAGCCTTGTGCCCTCTAACGTAAAAAATACGTAATAATCTCCAGACTTTGATTTTAAAAATAAGCTTTTACTTGGAGTGCCTTGTAAGCCGAGTCTCTCACGTACAATCCGATCTGTCTCATAATCGAGTACTGGTTCGTGTTCAAATTTTTCATAAGAAACATTTGTTTTATGTAGTAGAGCAAGTACATCTTCGTACATATGGAGTGATACCCCTTTCTATTATTAGTACAGTTTCTTCTCGTGGCGTCAACTGAATGTTTTGGAAAGGGATATTACTTGGACGATGCTTCCCATAAGCGTTTTATGATACATTGTTCGTCGATTGTAATTTCGTAAATATCAGGATTCGTTAAAGTTCTCCATTCATTAAAGCCAATCGTATGATTAAAATGCTTTAAAATGAGCGTAAGTAAATTGCCATGTGTAACAAGTAGTGTTGTTGTATGGTTTAATTGTAAAACGTCTTGAATAAGCGATATGGCACGGTCTGTTGCTTGTTTTGTTGACTCTCCGCCTGAAAAGGCAATATCTATATTTGTAAAAGTAGATTCTAGTTTTTGCATCCAATCATCCATTGGA
Source organism: Bacillus sp. AP50 (assembly GCF_040492675.1). NCBI lineage: Bacteria > Bacillati > Bacillota > Bacilli > Caryophanales > Bacillaceae > Bacillus > Bacillus sp. AP50. The sequence continues at coordinate 19,184 of NZ_JBEUTW010000115.1, read as the reverse complement.
ACGTTGCTCAATATGCGTTCAGTTAATCGTTCATCTTCTTGGATAGATAAGTTAGCTTGGAGCGCATAGGGCCGAATGGAATCGATAGCTCGGACAAATGGGCTTGAAATAATATGATCGATTTGTAGATGATTTTCTAAGAGGAATGTAGCAAGGGTATTTGCTTGGTCTTTTCCATCGGTCGTTAATTCAGCATCACGTTTTTGCCCAGTTGCTGAACAATGTCGTATTACAATAATTTTCTTCATAATTCATCCCCATCTTTCAAGTTGACGCTATATACTTCGACAAATGTGGAAATAATTCCTTTTTCTTGTAAAACGGCATATGGATTTAAATATGTGGAAAAGTAATGTGGATAATGAACATTTGAGGTGCAATCATGAATAAAATGATATGTATTGTAGTTAGTCTTTGTTTTTTAATACACTTGTCCACAACTTATGCAGAGTCGAATCAAAAAGTAAATTATCCAAGCAATCGAAATAAGTCATTTGTGAGTGAGGATATTTTTTATAAACAGTTAGATAAGAAAATCTATAAAGAATACAATAATGCAGCATATAGTGTTCGAAAAAAATCTTATTTAAAGAAGTGCCCGATGAAGAATTTTCTTTCCTACAAAAAACAGCCGTGGGTTGTCGGAGTAGTGTGATGCTTCAAGATTTTTTTGTTCATCCTGATCGCCAAGTTTATTTTTTTGCTTCCTTTTCTCAAAATGAAGTAGAAGAGTTTCATAAATATATCGTTATAGATGCAGAAACAAAGAGGGAGCTGCAAGAAGGAAAAAGCTATCATCATTGCGACAATCCATAAAAAATAAACCACCAATCGGTGGTTTATTTTTTACTCCGGTACACTCATTAAATTCGCTTTCATTTTGCGAATAAGAACGACAGCGCCAATTGTACAAAGAAGTGTAATTCCTTCTGCAACGAAGATATTGATTGTTTTTGTTTGGTAAAGTGCCGCGAAAAAGTCTACAAATGCGTGGAATAGTATAGCGTATACTAGGAAGATATATTTCTTCTGTTTTACTGCGTATAAAACAAGCATTGTAAAGGCAATTTGAAGCACGAGTGCCATAATTCTTTCTAAGCTACCAAGGAAGTATAAGTAGGCAGGTTGCTGAATTAACATGTCCTGTAAAATGCTCAGCTCGGGTTTTTGTTCAATCAGTCGAGCGAAGCTACCATCGTTAATAGAATTAGCAAAGATTAATGCTTGTAATGCAGAAAAACCGCCAATTAAAATAGATTCAATTCCGCCGTGACCAATTCCATAAGCGAAGCCATCTTTATATTCTAGATATTTTTTTAGTAAGAAGAAGAAGGCAACGAAGCGTCCTAATTCTTCAAAAATACCAGCAGTCAATCCGCTATAAATTGCGAAGACAAACGGATTTTCTAAAAATGGAGCGATTGTTGGATTACCGCGCATAAATAGGTGGAATGGTGTTTCAAGAATTTGGGTAAATCCGATAAAGATAAGAACACCAATGCCGACTACTTTCCAATTCATATTATATTTTTTACGGAAATAAACGAGTACAATAATTGGGACCAGAATCGAGACAATGAGTTGAAAGATGATGCTGGCAATTACAGTATTTGAAACCATACTTTCACCGCTTTCTAATATATGTACATAACTATTATGCATCAAATATAGGAGAGATGAAACTTTTTAAGATAAAATGAATTTACTTATTGACTCTAACGTTGCGTCATACTTTATCGTATGTACTAAGGGGGAGATACAAATGACAATGAGAGTAAAAGAAGTAGCTGATTTAGTTGGAATTAGTGTGCGCACACTGCATCATTACGATGAAATTGGGTTGTTAACCCCAGACGAGACGACAGAGTCTGGATATCGTCTGTATTCCAATGAAAATTTAGAGACATTGCAGCAAATTTTGTTTTTTAAAGAGCTTGGCTTCCCTTTGAAAAAAATTAAAGAGATTATCATGAGTCCATCATTTGATCGCGAAGAGGCACTAGAGCTTCATAAGAAAATGCTTCTTGAAAAGCGTGCTAGATTAGATAAGGTGATTGCGACGATTGATAAAACAATTCAGCATACAAAAGGAGAGATTGAAATGACGAACAAAGAGAAATTTGAAGGATTCGATTTCAGCCATAACCCATATGAAGAAGAAGCACGTGAAAAATGGGGAGACGCAGCTGTAGATAAAGCAAATGAATATGCAAAAGGTATGTCAAAAGAGAACCAAGAGGAGTTTAATGCTATTTATAGAAATTTAGCAGCGCTTAGACACGGAGCACCAGATTCTAAAGAGGCACAAGAAGCAATTGGGGTGTGGTACGATTACTTGCAAAACTTCGGTGAATATTCATTAGATGCTTTTAAAGGACTTGGTCAAATGTACGTCGCTGATGAGCGCTTTACGAAAAATATCGATAAGTTTGGTGAAGGGTTAGCGCAGTTTATGTGTGATGCGATGGAGGTTTATGCGGATCGTAATAAAAAATAAAAAGTAAAACAGGTGGAGATTTTCTCCACCTGTTTTACTTTTTAATCATATCATTCAAAGTCTGATCTCCCGTATTGTTCAAATGAGGATTTTTACTCATTTCACGTTTTAGCATATCGAGGCTTTGCGTATATTCTGTATCATTTAATGCGCCAGATTGAAGACCTTGAATTTGGGAAATCAACTTTTGGTCTGTTGATACATATGCTTTATAATAGCGAGGGACGATGGACAAAGCAGCTCTATATACTTGATCCGCTACGAGTTTTGGATCCGTTGTGTTTGCACGGTATACAACAAATACTTCATCATCGGTAACGAGCGTAGCAGCGTTTGTAACGTCAGGAAGTTTGACTGTCATGCTTGTAATCATTTCAGCGACTTTCTCACGGTTAATGGCCCCTACTTGTTTGTTAGACACTTCATGCTTTTGTTTAGATGAATAACCGACTCTCGTTAATCGTGTATTTGTATTTTCCGTATGATACATGTCGTTTTTGTTGGAAACAAGAACACGGCTTCCTTCTTCACGTTCCATTTCGGCTTTATTCGTTGATTGGCAGCCTGCAAATAAGGAAAGAGTGAGGAGAGAGAGTATAATTTGTTTTTTCACGATGTATCACCTCCTTCTCCATAGCATGCACTAATTTTCAATTTTTTGTATTTGAAATTGTTGGTTGTTATGCTTTGTGATACGATAAAAAGAAGAATGCTTAGAGAGGAAGTTAATGATGGAGCAAAAGCAAGAGATTCATGCTACGGTGAGCATTAATAATGTGCAGTACGAAGTAATTAAAAACTTTCGTGACGGTTTTAGTGAAGAAGCATTTAAAGAGCGCTATGCAGAAATTTTAAATAAATATGATTATATCGTTGGAGACTGGGGATATGAGCAACTTAGACTGCGCGGATTCTTTGATGATAGTAACCAGCGTGCGACATATGATACGAAAATTAGTACGTTAACGGAGTATTTATACGAGTACTGTAACTTCGGTTGTGCACACTTCGTATTGCGAAAAGTGAAGAAATAAAAAAATCCTCTTACGATTGTAAGAGGATTTTTTGCATTATAAACAAATCGAGATATAATCTCCTTCAGATAGTATTGTATTTGGTTTCATTTGTTGTCCGTTCAATTGAATATCTCCGTTTTTAATTTTATCCACAATGCGTGTACGGCTCCAGTCGGAAATATATGTGGATAAGGCTTTATCCATTCGGTGGGAACCGAAAACGATATCTAATACAATTGTAATTTCAGCTACGCCACTTTCTTTATGCTGTGTAATGGAAATAGTAGTAGTTGTTTCCGTTTGATCTTGCTGAGGCATATCGACTGTTTCCACATGATCAGTAAATGATTTATAAATACGCAGTTTTTGATTCCACGTATGATCTTTCGGACATTTATAAATGGCAAAGCGGTATATGTTTTTTCTGTTGGCGTTATGCCTACGAATATTTGTGTCGGTAAATAGGGTAGTGCGTCTGCAATTTTTACAATACTTTTCGATTGTGTTTTGTTCATTTTCATATAAACTCCAAGAAAGTTGTACTTTCTGCATTTTCCTTCACCTCTTATAGTAGTGGCAAAGGAACGTAATACAGCTATTTGGATGTCTTGTAGTATGAAGACATGAGAAAAAGACAAAAATAAAAGGAGGTTCCCTTAGGAACCTCCGTAAACATCATACTACAGATGCGTTACGTTCCTTTGTAATGGGAATGGGCAGACTACTCCCTTGAAAAAGCGTGGTGCTTTTTTGAGAGTAATGCTATCCAATTGCTGGTCCATTACAAAGTAAATGTTGGCATACGTAGATAACGTCCTTTCTATCCAAATAGATTTATTCTTAATTATAACATATTAGTTTGAAAATTAAAAATACTTATAATGAAAAAACACCAGCTAAAACAGCTGGTGCCTAAGATAAATTATATAAGTTCAAATAAAAATGAGCGTAGTTCTTCTGCAATTTCTTCAGTCATAGAAAATGCGTGCTCTAAGTAGCCTGGTTCGTTTAAATCGTCAGCGCCGATGATTGCAAATTTATTGCGCTGCATATCAAGGACAATTGTTTTACCGTAATGACGATCAGAGTATAAAAGCGCTAAATCGTGACGCTCATTTTCTCCCATAAAGCTAACGAAACGCGTTTTTGTAGCGACAGTATCGTCGTACAGAAAGAAACGTTCTTCCATACACATGGCTCCTTTATTAAATATCTAAGTTTAAGTGTGGCTTATGATCTAAATGGTGATGCGTTTTAATGAATCGTACTGTTCTTGTTTTGTAACGCATTACGATAGAATATGTTTCAGCTAAATCTCCGCCAAGGAATTTCACGCCGTCTAATAATTCACCAGCAGATACACCAGTTGCTGAGAAGATTGCATCATCACCAGATACTAAATCTTCTAGCGTTAGAAGTTGACGTGGGTCTTCTAATCCCATTTCACGACAACGAGCTTCTTCTTCTTCGTTCATTGGAACTAAACGAGCTTGCATTTCACCTTCAAGGCATTTTAATGCTGCTGCAGAAATAACACCTTCTGGAGCTCCGCCAATACCTACGAATAAGTCGATACCCGTTCCAGGTAGTGCTGTTGCGATTGACGCACCAACATCACCGTCACCAAATAATTTTACGCGTGCACCTTTTGCACGAACACGGTCAATAATATCTTGATGACGTTCACGTTCTTGAACGATAACTGTTAGATCGCGAATCTTTTTATTGTTAGCTTCTGCTACAATTTCAATTGTTTTTTCAATTGGATCATCTAAGCTAATTTTACCAGCTGCTTTTGGACCAACCGCGATTTTTTCCATGTACATATCAGGAGCATGAAGAAGGTTCCCTTTGTCTGCGATTGCAATAACTGCCATTGCATTTGCAAGACCTTTTGCAACGATGTTTGTACCTTCTAATGGGTCAACGGCGATGTCTACTTCTGGACCGTTACCTGTTCCTAGTTCTTCACCAATATACAGCATCGGTGCTTCATCAAGTTCTCCTTCACCAATTACAACTGTACCTGCCATGTTTACTGAATCGAACATATCACGCATTGCTGTAGTTGCTGCATCATCTGCTTCATTTTTCTTTCCGCGGCCCATCCACTGTGCGGATGCTAATGCTGCTGCTTCTGTTACACGGACAATTTCTAGTGCGAGTTCACGTTCCAAGATTTCATTCCTCCAATTTCAAAAATCATACAAATATAACTATAACAAATAACGGAGAAAAGGTGAATTCGAAAAATTGTCGATTTTTTCAGAAGAAAGCGTTACAATTAAAATGTAAATGCTTTAATTTCCAGGTAGGTGACATTCATGTATTTTGTAGACAGAAAGAAAATAGAACAAATGCTAGTATGTTTAGAACGAGCAACAAGTACATTTCAAGAGAAAAAGATATATGAAACCGAGTTTGAATTTTACGCATTAGAGCGCATAGCCCATCTTATTATTGATTGTGTATTAGATGCCGGGAATGCGATGATTGATGGATTTATTATGCGCGATCCAGGAAGCTATGAAGATATTATTGATATTTTAATGGACGAGCGAGTGATAAGTGAAGAAGATGGACAAGGGATGAAAGAAATTATCCTTCTTCGAAAAATGCTTACGCAAGACTATATTCAAATGAATCATGATGAATTATATAAGACGATTCAAAAACATATTGCAGTGGTAGAGAAATACCCAGCAAATGTTCGCAGTTATTTAGAAAAGGAATTAGGACCTGTATCTGCATTTGTACCAGAATAATTATGCTTATAAGATCCCCAGAGAATGCCTTTTGGGGATCTTATATTGTATGTGAGAAAGAAAAGGGAGAAGGGTGAAGTATGGGGGAAGCACGTACTACGAAAGACGAAATTGTACAATTGTTGAAAGTAAAGGGAGAGCACACGGTAGCGGAACTAGCTGACGTTTTAGAGATTACAGAAATGGCGATCCGAAGACATTTAAGTAATCTTGAGAAAGACGGACTTATTTATTCTAAGATGGTAAGGCAACATGTCGGAAGACCAACTTATTTGTATGGATTAAGTGAAAAGGGAGAAGATACATTCCCGAAAGAGTATAAGCAATTTGCGATTGATATGCTAGAAGATTTAGCTCGAATGGGTGATGAAAAAATACTTCGTTACGTTTTAAAAGAGAGAACGAAGCGAATGGAAGAACAGTTACAAAAGAGAGTGAGTAATCAAAAGAATTTAGCATATAAAGTGCAAGAGATAGCAGCTATGCAAGAGAAAAACGGTTATATGGTTCAAATAAAGAGAGATGGAGAGAATTCTTTCGTAATTGAAAAACAAAACTGTCCGTTAAAGGAAATTGCAGAGAGATTCCCGCAAGTATGTAAAGATGAAAAAGAGATGTATAAGCGTTTATTTGCAGGAGCAGATGTAAAGACGTTAGCAAATATGTGTGAGGGCGATTGTAGTTGTTCTTACCAAGTAAAAGAGAAAAAATGAACGTTATGGGGCGCTTTTAGGTAAAGCGTTTTTTTCTTTGGAAAAAGCGGGTAATATAAGAGTGGTATGATAAGGTGAGAACGTTAGCATAGAAGGAGAGACATAATCGATGTATAAAGGTTACTTAATTGACTTAGACGGTACGATGTATCGCGGGGAAGAACAAATTGAAGAGGCAAGCGACTTCGTAAAAGCATTAGGAGAGCGCGGCATTCCTTATTTATTCGTTACGAATAACTCAACGCGTAAACCAGAACAAGTGGCAGAAAAACTTGTTCGTTTCGATATTCCAGCGAAAGCAGAGCAAGTATTCACAACGAGTATGGCGACTGCGAACTTCATTTATGAACGTAAACAAGACGCAACTGTATATATGATTGGTGAAGAAGGCTTACACGATGCACTTGTGGAAAAAGGATTTGAACTTGTGGATGAAAATCCTGATTTCGTTGTTGTTGGTTTAGATCGTGACATCACATATGAAAAGTTAGCAAAAGCGTGTCTTGCTGTGCGTAACGGCGCAACGTTTATTTCCACAAATGGAGACATTGCCATTCCGACTGAGCGCGGATTATTACCAGGTAACGGCTCATTAACATCAGTTGTAGCAGTATCAACAGGTGTGGATCCAATCTTTATCGGAAAACCAGAATCAATCATTATGGAACAAGCTTTAAAAGTACTTGGCATAGAAAAAAATGAAGCATTAATGGTTGGGGATAACTACGATACAGACATTTTAGCAGGAATAAATGCTGGCATGCATACCCTTCTTGTCCACACTGGAGTCACAACTGTGGAGAAGTTAACAGAATATGAAGTACAACCAACGCAAGTTGTTCATAACTTGACGGAGTGGATTGAGAAGATGTAATGAAGAAAGCTGTTCCAAACTTTGGAACAGCTTTTTTTCTAATATTTGCGGGCAGCCCGATTGGTGTAGGCTAACATTCAGTTGTGACTAGTGTCGATTTTTGTCGGTAAGTCGATATATTTGAAAAATCGCCGATATAATCTGAGTTGCGCCGATATATTTAGAAAATCGCTGATATATTTAGAAAATCACTGATATAATTTTATTAAAAAGCACGATTCACAACGTCTTTAACCTCTTCAAGATATTGCTTACGCACACTGTTATCCACAGAAGGAACACTTGTATAGAATGTATGCTCAATTGTTTCAATGCCTGTAAATTCAAAAATACCAACATCCGCTGTTTTCTTCATTGCATCAAACATGCCGCCTGCTGTGTATGCCTCTTTCGTATTACCCATTGTAGATAATAACAATCCTTTTTTACCGCTTAATAACTTTTCAATACCGTTTTCACCGTAAGCATAAGCAAATCCATGGCTAAACACACGGTCAACGTATCCTTTTAAAATAGCAGGAAGTCCCGCCCACCAAACTGGATAAATAAATGTAATGCTGTCAGCCCAAGAGATATGTTCTTGTTCTTCTTTAATATCTTCTGGTGTATTTCCTTTAGAAAATGAGATGAAATCGGAAGCGCCTAATACTGGATTAAAGTTTAATTCGTATAGATCGCGAACGCGTACTTCGTGACCTTTTCCTTCTAATTCACTTTTTACCGTTTCTAAAATCGCATGGTTGAAGCTTTCTGTATTCGGGTGTGCATAAACGATTACATGTTTCATTTTTCTTCCTCCTATTTGTGGATATGTGAATAGTTATTTGTATATCTGTAACTATTATGGTTACTACCTTTATAGAAGTCAAGTAATACATATGTATGTATAAAAAGACGCCCGAAAATCGCCTTTTTATACCCCGCTCATACAAAGTACAAAAAAGACAAATAAAATAATGACAATACCAATGCCGAAGTTAAATACGAGAGTACTATCCATATATGTAGCCTCCTTGTTTGAAAGTAAAAAGCACTCTAGTTAAGAGTGCTTTTTTATTTTGAATCTACTTTATAACTTTTAGAAAGTGATTCATGCGTGTAATGATTTACATTATTTTATGTATTTATACTTTGAAATGAGTAAGTCCTTGTTGGATATAGAAAAAAAGACACTCGTGGAGTGTCTTTTAAGATGACAAAATGTGCCAATTGCTTGAGGTTGATAAGACGCTAATTTCCGTGTTAACGCCTTTTCTTTAATCAAGAAGTGTAGCAACAGCGATTCAAATAGATTGTACCATTTGTTTAATTGTGGTGCGTATGCAATTGTGCATATTATGATCATGAGGTAGGTAATGAACTGTGAATAATTTGAAGTGATTTATTTACGATTTCTTCTGCGGCATATATGCCGATTGCGTCTGTTTTTAAAATATGAGGTTGTAAGTTATCATGCATTGCCCCTAACTCACCATGAAGTGGTGCGAAGGCATGGTTCGCCTTTTCAAGCATGCATAAATCAAGTAAAGAATCCCCAGCTGTAATAATCGTATCTATTTGCAAAATTTCTTTTATATATTGCACGGCGTCCCATTTGTTAATTGGTTTTGGTACAAAGTATAGCTTTCTACCTTGAAGTGAATGATTCCAGCCTTGTTTGTCTAACCAGGAAGTGAAGGATGATAATTCATCATAAGGAATGTTCTCCCGTTTAATAATGCAATAATGGAATAGATCATCAGCTGTTTTTTGTGATATAACCCAATCTTTATGAGCTATTTGTCCAAATTCCTTTAGTATGTCGTTTCCCTCTATACATTCAAACGATAGTCTTTCTTTTACTATCCTGTTCCAAGTACCATCTTGTTTACCGTTATGAAGGATATTACCGCCGTTACTTGTAATGGCGTATTCGGGAATGATTTCGTCTTGGAATAAAGAAATACGCTGAAACTGCTCAATAGTTCTTGTTGTAACTGGGATGAAATGTGAGTGCAGTTGCAATTTTTTTAGTAGTGAAATGGTTTTATGTGATATGAAAGAAATTTCTTTCCCATCTAAAGTTTCAATGAGTTGAATTGATTCATCTTCTATAGGGGCACGAAACGATTTCCGGGAATAAATAAGCGTCTGATCAAGATCACTGGCGAAAATCATATCGTTTCCCTCTTAAGAGGCTTAATGAGCCCGCAACATGAATAAGCCATATTCTCATAGATTTCAATAGGGACATTCTTTTCTTTAGCAAGAAGTAAAATATGCTTTAAATCGGGATTGTTTTGCTTACGTATTAAAATTTTCCACGGTATTCTCCGGAGTAATACGCGAGTTGTTTCACCGACTCCTGGTTTAATTAAGTTAATATCGTCAATTTCAAAGTGATTTTGGATAGACTGTATATCTTTTAATCCTTGCCAAGAGGGATCAGTGTAAGTTGAAGTAATATAACGTAATTGATTATCTATATGAGAATGAACAGAAGGGAATAAATCTGTTACCTCATCAATGAATAAATTTGATAAGTCTTCTTGTTCTAGCTCTTTATAATATTTAACACCATGAAAATCATTTGGACCGATATAGGTGTCATTTAGTACAGTGCGGCTAATGAGTCCAGAGACTGTTGCATTTAAGCAAGCGCTAGGAATAAGAAAATCTTCACGTGTACCGTAAATTGAAGTACAGTAACCGGGATCAGCAAGCACAGCCATACAATGAGAAATGTGTGTATTATTTCGTTCGTTAAATGTGTGTACTGCATATTCTAATTCTTTTTTTATTGCACCTTTTCCAGTCCACCCATCAATGAATTGAATTGTTTCTTTAGGGTGATGTTCCAAAATATAATGGAGTGCATTTTCATCAATACCGCGTCCGCGAACAATAGAAATACAATAGTGAGGTACATCAAGGTTGTATTGATAGCGTATGTAGCGTTTGATAAGAATGCCAATAGGTGTACCAGCACGAGCTAATGAAACGAGGACAAGGTTAGTTCCTTTAGTTTGTATAATCTGTTCGGCGACAACTCCAACAGCGATGGCTAGTTTGTGTTTGTATTGTTGCAGGGAAGAAAAGAATAAATCCATATACGCTTTAGAGGGTTTATATTCCATTGGTAACATTTCGGAATAATGTGTGCCAGCTTGAATTGCTTGTTCTCTAGTTTCCGTGGAACTTTCTTTCATTAAATCACTAATATCTTTTAATAGAAAAATAGCATCATTTGGATTGTAACTACTAATATGAGAATTTACTTTTACCATAATTATCAACCTTCCTTTTCTATGCTATTTGAAAATGAGACGATATGAATAAAAGGAATAACTGTTTGTAACTGCTGTAGAAGAGGAGATAGGGCTTCTTCCCCTAAATCACGCTCAATAAAAACAAATACTTCATCGTAATCATGAGGTGAAATATTATAAAAGTAATTTGTTATAGTAGGATCTTCAGGACTTGGATATGAGAAATGATTATGAATGGCGTAGTTCACATCATTTGAAACAGGATGGATAGGGCTTCTTGTTGTAGATTGATATAAAATATTTTCACCCATTTCAGCAGCAATTTTCATTGGGATATACATAAATTCACCTGTTCCGAGACAGAGTGTTCGTTTTCCCATTCTTTCTCTTTTTAAAGTTTTTCCTGCTTCTTGGGCGAAAGAATGAATGTGCTTTTGTTCATATGCTGAAATGCCAAATCGCCCAGTATATTTTATATAATTTGATGTATAGGGTGATTTTAGGCAGGTAAGGGTATGTTTTTTGAAATCAGGTTTTGTTTCTTCAATTTGAATCTCTTTTTTTGCAATATTTAATGGTTGGCCAGTTGTATGAATACTGCCTTCTAATAAAGAAATAACATGAACCTTAATTTGAAGTTCTTTTTCTAATTGTTTAAATTGTTTTCTATTAGTATGAGAACGCCAGTCTAATAAAGAAGCAATTATATATTCTTCTCGTGGGAATTTATTTTGAATAGATCTAATAATATTTAATGCTGTTTTTCCTGTTGTCATCTCATCATCTACGAGAACAATTGAATTGTTGTTTTGAAAAAAGCTTTCATCTACATAACACCGGTGCGATGTTGCATGAGAATGTTCTTCCTCAAATGTAATGACAGATTCTAGGTGGGGTATCGATTCCCTAGTTGTATGTACATACTTTGCATTTTGAAAGCATTGAAACATAGAATGACCAAGTGATGTCGCTGTTTCAGCGAATCCGATGAACAAAACTTCTTCTTGCAGAGGATATTGATAACGAAATACTTCCTCTGGGATTTCATCAATTTCTAATGAAATGAGATTTAAAATTTCTTTTTGAAATGGATGAGAAATATTATGTAGTATTTCCATATATCTTGCAGCGAGAGCAACTCCACTTGATAGAGAGACTGTAGGTTTAATAGGAAGATGCTTTCCAAGGATTGTACTCACAAATAAAAAACTACGTTTCTTATTTATTCTCGCAGCCATTTGAAAAAGATTGTCTAGCGCTAAATTATATGGATTATCACGTACTTCTACATGAACTTGTATAGTATTTAAAACGTTATACGTGTTGCTTTGCGTTTGTAATAAGGAGATCGGTGAATTGTTTGTTTTCATGTAGCACCCCGTAAATATTAGATTTTAAAATGGTTTTGCGAGCCCACCCATAATGAGGTTTTACTTCATTCATTTTGTTAGAAAAACTGCTTTTTAGCACTCCATTATACGTATCTGCATTTTGTAAAATTAATCTCGCATCTAAATAATCTTCCATTGTGACAATGTGCATTGCCTGTACAACTTTAATATGAGATGGGTGAATAACTGTCTTTCCGATTAAGCCATTTGCATGGTCAAGTGATACCTCTTGAATAAGCCCTTCTTCATGATCATTAGAAAAATATTCCCATACACATCCTGAAATAATATATTCATTTGTTGCCCTTGAGAAAACGTTAATAATGTCTGAAATACAATCACGGACAACAGTAATATGATAGATAGGTGTGTATTTATTACGCCGAATACTAAATATACTTGAAAAATCAGTAGCACCAATACGTACATTTAAGATGTAATCGTGATAAGAATCTAGTAAATCCTTTATTTGTAATAATGATTCTGCCCGTGTTTCCTTATACATAATTTCGGGTGATTCTAAAATCGGCATGCCATATAGCGATAATGAGTATAACTCGTTTATATATGCAAGCTGATCGATATAAGTCTTTCCGTTAATCGGTGTGAATTTTGGAAAGACAAAACCACATAAACAATGAACGGCACTACCTAATTCAGTAACAATTTTCTTCATTTGACTTGGCTGTCGAACTCTAATAAAAAGGAGTGGGATGTCTGCTTGATTTAGTATGTTGGCACTGACTAAGTTAGCGATTTGCTGTATTTGAACGACGATGTTTTGCTCTGCAAGTTTTACTTCCTCATCGCTTATAGCGTCCTCTAGACAAAGAATAATTGAGATAGCATCCACATGTTTCCTTCTAATTATATCTTCCGCAATCGTTTCTTTCGTGCCAGGAGTATATAGTGTAGCGCCTAGTGCGTAAGCTAGTTGTTCTTTTCCTATATTTTTTGAAAAACTAAGAGGTTCTTTATAGAAAAAAATTTGCCGTTCTTCTGAGGAGAGATAAGAAAAGTAATTCAAATTGTCACCACCTTATTTATAATGATTCTGTTTAATCGTAACATAATAAGGAAAATCTTCCATAAAAATGAAGCAAGAAATTAAAAAAATATATTGAGAAAGATGAATTATAAGATGAATATCGAATATTGTTAATAGAAATATAATAGGGGGAAAGAGAAAGTGGATATACATAAATTAACAGAGGTAGAAGCAAATGAGATAAATACTTGGACGTACGAGGAACCATATAATTTATATAGTTTTTCAGGCGAGAAAGAAGTAATGGAAGAGCTATTAGATGGAACGTATTATGGCTGTTGTGATGATCAAGGAGACCTCATCGGTTATTTTTGTTTTGGAGCAAATGCACAAGTACCAGGTGGAAGAGATGCTCATTTATATGGTGGAGAAGATGTGATTGATATCGGACTTGGCATGAAGCCGGCGTTAACCGGGAAAGGAATGGGGAAAGAATTCTTCCAAGCTGGAATAGCGTTTGCCACGAAAGAGTTTAATGCAAAAATGTTTCGATTAAGCGTAGCGACATTTAATACAAGAGCGATTACGTTATATAAAAATATCGGATTTAAGCAAGGGCCTATTTTTTTGAGTCGCGGAAGAGAATTTATGCTGATGGAATATGAAAGACCGTCAGCATGAACCTGACGGCCTAGAAAACACTATTATTCTGAGTGCTCAGCTCGGTGCGCTAAACGGCTTGAAGCAGCGGCAGCGATTCCGCCAACGATATCATCAAGGAATGTATGCACCTTTCCAGTTGATTTATCATTTAAGTATTCTAAAATACCAGGTTTTAATTTATCAATATATCCAAAGTTTGTGAAACCGATAGAGCCGTACACATTCACGATAGAAAGTGCGATAACTTCATCAATTCCGTATAAGCCTTCGTCACGTTTTACAATATCTTGTAACGGTTCACTTAGCATTCCCTTTTCAGCAAGGACATCAAGCTCGATACCAGTAATCAGTGCGTTTTGTACTTCACGTTTTGATAGTACACGTTCTACATTGTAACGGCATTCTGACATCTCTAAATTTGGATGATATTTTTTTTGAAGAAAATGAACAAGTTCAGCAATATCGTCAATTGTTACACCGCGTTCTTGTAATAGTTTTAATGCTCTTTCTTGTAGTTGATTTGATTCTTTCATGTTTATCACCTTTTTTTCTTTTTAGTATTTGTATACGTTTCGTTGCTTTATCATGTGCATAGGAATGAAAGGCGAGCACAAGCTCATATATATAAAGAAAAACCATAGGTGGCGACTGCGATGATTCAGCATATTTATGAGCATTATCACATGCATGTTAAAGAATTAATCCCCCTTGGCCCCTATAAAAGCTTTTGGATTCGCAACAAAATTTATGTACTTGTTCCAATTGGAGAAATGGAGGAAGAAGTACTTGTAGAGATGAAAAAGCTCAGTGATTATATGAACCAGCAAGGGGATATAACTGTAGCGACTTTCGTTCCGACTATACACGGCTACTATGTAAGTGAGATAGAAGAACAAAATTATTGCTTATTAAAAGGTATGCGCACGTTAGAACGACATGCTATGTCATTAGGAAGTGAGCTTTCTATATTCCATAAACGAGGTGCATTCTTTCCAGAAGAAATTGAGCAATTAAGCCGAATTGGTGAATGGAAAGCGTTATGGGAAAAAAGGCTCGATCAATTAGAAAAGTTTTGGCAATCACAAGTGATGAACCACCCTTCAGATGTATTCGATCAATTGTTTATTGAATCCTTCCCGTATTACTTAGGAGTTGCAGAAAATGCCATTCAATATGTTGTCGATACAGAAATGGATGATACGCCGCAACTAACGGATGCAGCAACAATTTGCCAAGAACGATTCACACCTTTATTATGGCATCAAACGAAGCGTCTCAAACTTCCTTTTGATTGGGTGTATGATCACCCGAGTCGAGATATTGCAGAATGGATCCGCCATATGACGATAGAAAAAAAGAAAGACTGGGAGCAAACAATCGTTCAATTTGTTACAGATTATGAACGGAATTATTCGCTATCCTCATTTGGCTGGCGCTTATTATTTGCAAGGCTCCTGTTCCCGCTGCACTATTTTGAAACGGTCGAACGATATTACCAAACTGGAAACGAAGAACAAAAAAGCATATATAGAGATCGCTTAGAAGCCATTTTACACGATGTGAACCGCTCAGAGCAATTTATGAAGCATTTTTATGGTTCACTTCGTTTACCAGTAGATAAGCTCGGGATTAGAAAATTAGATTGGCTATCTTAAAAGTATAAAAAAGAGACCGATGGAGGTCTCTTTTTTATACCACAATTTTATGTAATACATTATGCCCCTACCTGCTGATCTGCACATATATTTAAAACGAATTGATGCCCTTCGAGTTTTTCATTTACTTTACCCAATAATTCTTGCTGAATTTCTTTAAATAAAAATTGATAGCTTGTATTCCATGTTGGTATAACGGATGAAAGGCCTAATAAATATTCTTTTTTCTTTTCTAGTTCTTGAATTGTTAAAAAAGTGTTCCCCATTTTTGGCATCTGTCGTCCCCCTATGTTTTTTACTTTATATGTGTGAACGATTCACTATATAGTATTAATTATCGCATTTTTTGAGAAGGATTTCCAATTTTGTTTTATGATGTTAACGGATAAATGTGATTTGAATAAAAAAAGGAGACCAAATTTGGTCTCCTTTTAGCAAGTGACTTTGAACGAGCCGCTTCCGCTTTTAATTAAAATACTTGTTCTACTTCGATAACGCCTGGTACTTCTTCAAGTAACGCGCGCTCGATACCAGCTTTTAGTGTGATTGTAGAACTTGGGCAGCTTCCGCATGCACCCATAAGGCGTAGTTTTACGATACCTTCTTCAATGTCTACTAATTCAACGTCTCCGCCATCGCGAAGTAAGAATGGACGTAATTTATCTAATACTTCTAATACTTGTTCTTGCATATGTGGGTTTTCCATTTTTATCGACTCCTTTCATCAGTTTTATTATAATCAAGATAGAGGGGAAAATCTATTTTTTCTCTTCTTGTTTTATTGTCGAAATTTTGTATCGTGTTTTTTCAGTATAGGGGTATGGAATAAGTTTGTAAAATGATGTGCTTATGTAATAAGACATCTGAATATACTGTTGGGACAAGAAGTGGGGGAGAAGAAATGGTTAATGTTCAAGTGTATGGGACGAAAGTAATTTGTGCGAGCTGCGTCGGAATGCCATCTTCAACAGAAACGTTTGAGTGGTTACAAGCGGCAATTGGTCGTAAATATGAAGGACAAGAAAATAAATTTAATTTCGAGTATATTGATTTCCAAGAAGAACAAGAAGATGCGGATAAAAAAGCATTCGCAGAGCGTGTAGTGGAAGAAGATTTATTTTATCCGGTCGTTCTTGTAAATGGAGAAATTGTTGGAGAAGGAAATCCTCGTTTGAAGGATGTTTACGAAGAAATCGAGAAATATTTATAAAACAAGAAGTCTTTGCGAATTTGCAAAGGCTTTTTTTATTGGAGGGATAGATATGAAAAATGGAGTGAAGCATGCGTTACCAACGGAAGTAGAGCAGTTAATGGAGTGGTACACAGTAGAATTAAAAGAAATTTTTTTGGATGAAAAAATAGTCGGGGTATATATTTACGGATCCATCGCACTAGGTGCATTTCATAAGGAAACGAGCGATGTTGATTTTGTTACAGTGATAAATGATTCCGTGAATGAAGCTGAAAAACAGCAGCTTGTGGAACTACATAAGAAACTTAGTGATAATATGCTAGGTAAAAGAATGGACGGTATGTATATTCCGCTTGCTGACTTAGGGAAATACAATGATGAAATGAACGAGTATGTGTATTGTGCAGATGGTAAAGCTAATGTTGGTCATTGGGACATTAATGCGGTCACATGGTGGACGTTGAAAAATCAAGGCATTACAGTTACCGGAAAAGAAGCAGAAGATCTTCCGCTGCAAATACAATGGAATGACGTAGTAAATACGATGAAATACAACGTAGAACAGTACTGGAGTGAAAAGGCGAAGAAGCCATATTTATTTTTTATAGAAGAGTGGGTAGAATCAGCTGTCGTTACGATGGGACGTATTTTATATACACTAGATCATAAAACAATCGTTTCAAAAGATAGAGGCTTGCAATACTTGTCAGAACGTTCAGCGGAAGAATGGGAGCTTTTATTAAAAGAAGTAGCTAGAATACGGCAGAACCCAAAAGAAAAGCGAATGCTCTCAAGGTGGAGAAGGACAGATATGACGAAGAGGTACTTACTGCATTTAATTGAGATGTGTAGAGAGAAATGGTAGGGAAGAAAATGGACAATACAGTGGGGGGTATTGTCTTTTTTATTTTGTAGTAGATAGAAAAGTATTTACAAGTATTGTGTAGAGGAAAAATAATAGAAAAAAATATGTGCATGGGGGAAGATGATGAGTAAATATAAATTACATATAGATAGAGAACAATTATGGAAAGGATGCGTTTTAAATTCGATTGCCCGTGCAATTAATGTAGCGCATTGTCCAGATTTCTCACATGAAAGTTCATGGGATGGATTTAACTATAGTATGCAAGATAGCCAAGGCGGACAAGGGGCAATTACGTTTCATCCGAATTACACGATTGTATGTCTTCAAGATGTGAATAGTGAGAGAATGGATGAGTGGATTGATGCGAAAAGTTATTTTGAAGGGGCACCTTCGGAAGTAATAGATATTGCGAAAGAAGAAGCACTTCAATACGTATTAGAAGAAGTAGAAGGCGAAACAGTTCCTTTTATTACAACTGCATTTTGGATTGAGGATAGTGGTGCGTATTCAATTGATTCATTTGAAGAGATGGAAGAGCACGGTGGATTCTTATTAGAAATTCCATTACTTGATACAGAATCAGCAATGGAAAGACTGGAAGAAGAGTATGAACTGACAGAGGAACAAATAGAGCTTTTACAACTCGTGTATGAGAAAAAAATCCAAAGGCCAAATGAGGAAATTAAGTTGTCTAAAGAAGAAGTAGCAATGATTGGAACGGAAGATAGCGAAGGATTGGAAGCTAGTAAGGAGTCATTTGCAGAAATGAATATTACTTGGGAGTTGTAGGATAGGATATAAAATTGTGATAAAGGACTATTAGAAAGAACAATGTGAAATTACATTGCACTTTCTAATAGTTTTTTCATATACATATCAACTTCGTGAAAGAATATGGGCTCTTTTTCCTTAGTATTCAGATGCACGGTGCAATGTAAATATTGCTGTAAGTAGCAATTAGCTTGTTCGTACTGTTTTAATTTGTAGAAAGAAAAACAAGTAAGAAGTAGAAACGCTTTTTCTTCTAATATTGGAACGACAGCTAGTACCGGAGTAATGGAATGTATATTTATTTCCACTAAATTTTCATAAGATGTCCACGTTTGAAACCAGTCGAAAATAGTAGAAAGGTAACCCGGAATGTTGATAGTTTCATGTGAAACATTATGCAGAGGAAGTTAATAATGAACTATTCATGAGTTGTGTAAGTGGAAATATGTTTGAAATAGTAGAAGGCTAATTTGTGAGCTCTTTTAAGTCGAGATGTTTGTTTTAAAATAGTAGTATATATTCACTAAAAAAGATGTATAAAAA
>NZ_JBEUTW010000114.1:0-3610 GCF_040492675.1 Bacillus sp. AP50 | reverse complement strand
AGGTAACACAGGTGCTACTGGTGCCACTGGACCTCAAGGTGTTCAAGGTAACACAGGTGCTACTGGACCTCAAGGTGTTCAAGGTAACACAGGCGCTACTGGACCTCAAGGTGCTCAAGGTAACACAGGTGCTACTGGTGCCACTGGATCAAGGTAACACAGGCGCTACCGGGCCTCAAGGCATTCAAGGACCAACGGGTGCTACCGGCGCTACTGGCATAGGAGTTACTGGACCTACTGGACCTTCTGGTGGACCTACCGGACCTACTGGGCCTACTGGACCTAGCTTCCCTATAGCAACAATTGTTGTAACAAACAATATTCAGCAAACAGTACTGCAATTTAATAATTTTATTTTTAGTACTGCAATTAACGTAAACAATATTATCTTCAACGGCACAGATACAGTTACTGTTATTAACGGTGGTATTTATGTAATTAGCGTATCCATTTCTACAACTGCGCCAGGATGCGCTCCACTCGGAGTAGGAATTTCAATTAATGGAGCAGTCGCAACTGATAATTTCTCTTCAAATTTAATAGGCGACTCACTTTCATTTACTACAATAGAAACATTAGCAGCTGGTGCAAGAATCTCTGTCCAATCTACACTTAATGAGATTACGATCCCTGCAACAGGAAATACTAACATCCGCCTTACTGTATTTAGAATCGCTTAAATTTCACTATATATTGTTTATGACAAATAAAAAAAGAGCGCGGAAACTCGCTCTTTTTTGTTATGTACAATAATTCATTACTATTCTAATTCAATTGAAACATTTTTTTGTGGTACAAATGTAGAAATTGCATGTTTATAAATAAGCTGTTGCTTACCTTCTGTTTCCAGCAGGACTGTAAAATTATCAAATCCTTTAATTAGTCCACGAAGCTGGAAACCATTTAATAAGTACAGCGTAACAAACGTATTTTCTTTACGGAGTTGATTTAAAAACTGATCTTGAATATTGATTGATTGCTTCATGTCGAATCCTCCTCTTTTTCTCTACTTACTATTATTCGACTTTACTTGTAACTTTCCTTCTATGTATCGTAAAATTTCTGACGTTTTTTCACCGTTTGTAACATCAAACCACGTGACATCCATTTTATTACGGAACCACGTTAATTGACGCTTTGCATAACGACGCGAATTCGTCTTTAATTGTGATACCGCATCTTCTAAAGAAACTCGATTCTCAAAATAATCATAGATTTCTTTATATCCAATCGCTTGAATAGATTGACAATCTCGTATCCCTCTATTATACAGCCCTTCTACTTCCTCTAATAGGCCTTGTTCCATCATCAAATCCACTCGTAAGTTAATGCGATCGTATAGCATTTCTCGATCCATTGTCAAGCCAATTAATGAAACATCATAGAGTAACTCTTTTTCTTGTTTCTCAATTTGTTCACTCATTTTTTCACCCGTTGTGCGAAAAATTTCTAACGCCCGAATGACACGTCGTACATTATTTGCATGAATACGCTCCGCACTTTCTGGATCTACTTCTTGCAATTTTTTATGTACATATTCCACACCGCGTTCTAAAGCTAACTTTTCCATTTGCTCTCGGTATATCACATCACCAGCATCATCTGTAAACTGATAATCGAATAAAACAGATTGTATATAAAGACCGGTCCCACCAACTATAATTGGTAATTTACCACGTTCTGTAATTTCTCGAATATGCTTGCGAACACGTTCTTGAAATTCCGCGACAGAAAATGAATCTTCCGGATTTTTTATATCGATCATATAATGTGGAATTCCGTCCATCTCTGCTTTTGTTACCTTTGCAGTTCCAATATCCATCGTTCGATAGATCTGCATGGAATCACCACTAATAATTTCACCGTTCAACGCTTTGGCAAGATTGATACTTAACTTCGTCTTTCCAACAGCAGTTGGTCCAATGATGACAGCAACTTTTTCACGTTGCACTTCTCCCATATCATTCAACTCTCTTTATGTAATATACTCCATCTATTGATTATACCCAATCTTACCAATTTTAACGGCATGATTGCAAGTTCTTTCATTTCGGTACATGAAATTATACAGAAAAAAGAACATAGTTTGTCCAATTCTGCATATACATGATAAAAATAGTTTCGAGAGGATGAGTTAACTATGAAACAATCCACCATCAATTTTTCATCTTTGACAAAAGACCTCATTTTAGCTACTTCTATAAAAGAACAAAATTGTTCACAAGAGGAATTATACTTCGCCCTAAATTGTTTACTACGGGCTTTTCATTCTACCCTCCATGAAACAACATTACATCCAGAAAATAAAAATACAGAATATATACAAACGCAATTTTGCAGTGCATATAAAATTATTACAGGTAAAACTATTTATCCATTTCAATAATCCATAAAAAGCGGCTGCTTACATAATTTCAAGCAACCGCTTTTTATATTAATATCGATAACCTATTGTATAACTTTCACTTTTACAGATTTGCGCCCCCAGCTATTAGCACTACCATCTGAACCGACTAATACATCAATACGATTTCCTTTAATCGCACCACCAGTGTCTCCAGCAATCGCTTCTCCATATCCTTCTACCCATACTTTTGATCCAAGCGGAATTACTTTCGGATCAACAGCAATTACTTTCATATTTGGATTTGCTGTTAAATCATGCCCCATTGCAGTTAATACACGACCACCATACGAACCATTCTCACTCGGATCTGCTGTATATGCCGTCGCTTCTACTGTAATTTCACGACCACCAGTAGGCGCACTTGTTTCAGTAGATTTTGCAACTGGTTTTGCAGCCGGTTTTTCTTTTACCACAGGTTTACTTGATTCTACATTCTTAATAGAATCGTTACTCTTAACAGACTCTTTATTCTTAACTACTGTATTATTTTTAACCGGCGTATTTGTTCTAGCTGGCGCTTCTTCTTGAGCTACAACCTCTTTCTTTTCGATTACAGGGGCTGTTCCTGTTAAAAATGGCACGTGAACATATCCAACTTTTCCATTGTAGTCGAATTGTAACCATTCATTTTGAACTTGATTCGTCGTTTCAATCACATCATTTTTATTAAGTTTACCTAAAATTTCAGAATCAGTATTCGCTCCAGCACGAACATTTAATACGCCCGCCGTTACATAATATGTGCTCTTTGTAAAATCGGCACTTACAAACGCTTCCTTACCGTTCAACTTAATTTTTGTCCATCCATTTTCTGTATTTATAACATCTAGTGTATTCCCACTTAACACTTTACCTACAAGCTTTGACTCTACATTTGGGTTTTCTCTAACATTTAATACGTCTGTTGTTACAATTGTTTCCGCTTTAGCAGAACCCGCAAAAATCCCAAGACCAAAAACTGCTGCTGTTGCTATACCTCATTATAGCAACAGATTTTTAGAATTTTTAGAAATCACACAATTACAAAGCATTCGTAATATACGATTAACGAGTTGTAACATAAATTTCCATATTAATAAAATGTATTTCTCATACAATCTCCAGTGGTTTTCATATATTTTTCATATACGAGCACAAGAACTTTTTTCCAGAAAAAATTACAGTGTTACTTTTTTGTTACAAAAAAGTAACACTTCGTTACAT
>NZ_JBEUTW010000113.1:0-5368 GCF_040492675.1 Bacillus sp. AP50 | reverse complement strand
ATTATGAATTACACAGTATTTCAGTGGTTTAATAATTTTGCTGATTCATCCAAACTATTAGATACAATAATGGTTGCAATTACAAATAGCGCTGCATACGTAGCCATTTTATTTATGCTTATCTTATGGTTTAATAATGGAAAGAAAGAGAATGCAATTAGAAAACAATATACAGTTTTATATACGACGCTTTCGGTTATTATTGCATTAATAGTAAATGTTCTTATACATGCGGTATATTACCATCCGCGTCCGTTTGTATCACATGATGTACATCAATTAGTACCACATGCAGCAGATTCATCATTTGTTAGTGATCATTCTGTACTTGTATTTTCAATCGCCTTCGTATTTATTCTTAGAGGAGAAAAACTGAAATATATCGCGCTATTATGGGCAGTGTTAGTCGGTATATCACGTATGTATGTAGGTGTTCATTATCCTTTAGATATACTTGGTGCAGCTTTCATAACACTTGTTACGAGCGGTTTAGTAATGCAAAGTACACGTATGTTTGAACCAATAGCGAAATTCGTATTCAAAATGTATGCATTAGTAGCGAGACGAATTCCTTTCTTAGCAAAATATAACCATATCGCATAATTTTCTTATAAAAAGTTCCCCTTTGGAAATCCAGAGGGGAACTTTTTATAGTAAATAAGAAAAGAGTTTAGAGTGCTATGCAATCAAGTTTTGGTGAAGTTAATATTCGGAAATTTCACGCACCGTATTTTAATAAAATAAAACAAAAACAAAAAATAACAATAGTTAGTTTCGTATTGTTTTAAAGGAATTAAAAAGAAAACTTCGAAACATATAGTATCGTAAACAAAAACTACAAATTATAAAACGCATCTTCGTACGAATCCATTCCAAAAGAGAGGAGATAAGTATGCAAAAACTTCAAACGAATAAAGGCGCTCGATATATGATGATTGCTTTTATTGTTTTGTTTCTTATTATGATTTTGCGTATAGTCTATATTCAGGCAGTAGGAGTCGTGCATAATGTAAATGTAAAGGATCTAGCGGATGAACAACATAATAAAAAAGGTATTTTAGAAGCGAATCGTGGTACTATCTATGACCAAACCGGAAAGGTGTTAGTACAAGATTCTACAACATATCGAGTTGTTGTTAATTTAAAAGGAAAAGATAAAGTGAAAAATAAAGATGAAACCGCACAACAATTAGCCGATGCGCTTGAAATTGATAAAGAAGAAGTATTAAAAAACTTTCATGAAGGGCGTACGCAAGTTGAAATTGGGAAAATTGGTCGGAACTTATCTAGGGAAAAGAAGGAAAAAATTAATGATTTAAAAATACCAGGTGTATCTTTTATGTCGGAAAAAGCAAGAGTGTATCCGAATGAAGACTTTGCATCCTATATACTGGGTTTTGCTAGACCAGATGACAAAGGGAATACGGAAGGGAAGTTTGGGCTTGAAAAGAGTTTGGATAAATATTTGCGCTCGACAAACGGGAATATAGAATATGTGGGTACACGAAGGGGGATTCCGCTTACAAATGATATAGGTAAAGTAGAACCTGCTAAAAATGGGAATCACGTGTATTTAACGCTTGATAAACAAATTAATAGCTTTTTAGAAGAAGCGATGAACAAAGCACAAGAGCATTATGATCCTTCTATGTTAATTGGCATTATTGCTGATCCAAAAACAGGAAAGGTTTTAGCGATGGCTAGTAAACCTAGTTACAATCCTAATGTAGGTGATATCGAATACTTTTTAAATGATCCGATTGCAAATGCATATGAACCAGGTTCAACTATGAAAGTTTTTACGTTAGCAGCTGCCATTAATGAAGGTGTATATAACGGAAAAGAATATTTTCAATCTGGAAAATATTCCGTTGGTTCCTCTGATATAAAAGATCATAATGGTGGATTTGGATGGGGATCAATTACATTTGATGAAGGTTTTGAAAGATCATCAAACGTAGCTTTTTCTATTTTAGAAGATCAGTTACTGAAACCAAATAAATTTAAGCAATATATGAATAAATTTGGATTCAATCAAAAAACAGGAATAGATTTACCTGGAGAAAGTAAAAATACTTTATTATTAAATACGCAAATTCAACAGGTTACAACTTCTTTCGGTCAAGGTTCTACAGTAACTCCGATTCAATTAATCCAAGCGGCTACTGCTATAGCAAATGACGGGAAAATGATGCAACCATATATCGTTGATAAAGTTGTAAATCCAACAAACAAAGAAGTTATTATGGAAAATCAACCGAAAGAAATTGGGAATCCGATAAAAAAAGAAACAGCGGACAAGGTTAGAAGCTTAATGGAGCGTGTTATAACATCTTCAAAAGGAACTGGTACAATGTATAAAGTGGATGGTTATCCAATTGGAGGTAAGACAGGAACAGCACAAATCCCGAATCCTGAAAACGGCCGATATATGGAAGGGAAAGAGAATTACATTTTCTCCTTTTTAGGAATGGCTCCAATTGATGATCCGGAGTTAATCGTATACTTAGCTATTAAGCAGCCAAAGTTAAAAGGAGATGAATATGGAGCTCAGCCTCTTGCTGAAATATTTAAACCTGTTATAAAAAACAGCCTTGAATATTTAAAGGTGAAACCGTATACCGAAAAACAAATAGCTGATGCAGCGAAACAATCTCAATTAAAAGTACAAAATTATGTAAATCAATCGATGGGTACAGCAGAGAAAAGTGTAGAAAAAGAGAAGCTACAGCCGGTAATTTTAGGAGAAGGAAAAATAATAAAACAATATCCACAGTCTGGCGAGGTAATGAGTGAAGGTGATCGTATATTTTTATTAGGGAATAACGCACAAATGCCAAATGTAAAAGGTTGGTCCATGCGTGATGTTATGTATTTCTCTAAGCTTTTGAAATTAGATTTGAAAACTTCTGGTACAGGTTATGTAACGAGCCAAAGTATTGAAAAAGGACAAGATTTACATGAAGGAGATACACTAGAACTAGAATTAGAACCGCCGTTACAACCGTTAACAGAGGCGAATACGAATTAATTCAGGTATTTGGAAGGAGCTAGATGCAAATGGCTCTTTCTTTAGAGCTGTAAGTAATTTCACGCACCGTAATTTTCAGAAAAAACAATAAATAAATGAATTAATAGAGACACGGTATTAAATATCTGATTATTTTTTATTTACAGTTAAAAATAATTGTGATAATATGGAAAAAATCAAATGCAGTGAAGAGAAGAGTAAATAAAATGAATTTTTTACAGAGAGCTCCATTTAGCTGAAAAGGAGTAAAAATTCTTTATTGAACCAAGCCTCTGAGCAGCGCATCGGAACCTATTATTAGGGGATGGTGTGACGGGAGCTCCCGTTATAGAGCTATGGTATAAGCATGAGTTAGAATGCAGTACCTGATAAGGTTAATATGGTGACATATTAACAAACTAGGGTGGCACCGCGATGATAAATCTCGTCCCTAAGATTAAAAGTCTTGGGGGTGGGATTTTTTTATTGTTTTAAAACAATTTGGAAAGCGGGGGCCAAAAATGAAAAACTTTCTTAAAGATTGGAAATATCCTTTATTACTACTGTCCGGTGTTGGTATTGCGAATTTAGGGGCATGGATTTACTTAATAGCACTGAATGTACTTGTCTATAATATGGGTGGATCAGCCTTAGCTGTTGCTACTTTATATGTAATAAAACCATTAGCCACTTTATTTACAAACGCTTGGTCTGGGAGTATGATTGATCGTTTAAATAAACGGAAATTAATGATTCACCTCGATATATATCGGGCGTTATTTATCGCTATTTTACCTTTACTTCCGTCACTTTGGATTGTTTATGTATTTGTATTCTTTATAAGTATGGCCAGTGCAATTTATGAGCCAACTGCTATGACGTATATGACGAAATTAATTCCAGTAGAACAAAGACAACGTTTCAACTCATTACGTAGTTTAATAGGATCTGGTGCATTTTTAATTGGTCCAGCGATAGCAGGGGTTTTATTAATTGCGAGTACACCAGAGATTGCTATATATATAAATGCTATAGCATTTCTCTTATCAGGATTCATTACATTACTTTTACCTAATCCTGATAAGAAAGAAGATTTGGATACAACTAGTAATACATTATCTCTTACAGTATTAAAAAAAGATTGGAACACTGTTATAAATTTTAGTAGAAAACATGTGTATGTCGTATGTGTGTATTTCTTATTTCAAAGTATGTTCGTATTAGCAACTGCTATTGATTCACTTGAACTATCGTTTGCGAAAGAGGTATTACTACTAACAGATAGCGAATACGGTTTTCTAGTTAGTATAGCTGGTGCAGGAATTATTTTAGGTGCCATAACAAATACAATTTTATCAAAGAAATTAGCACCTTCATTTCTAATTGGAATAGGATCATTATTCATCGCAATTGGTTATTTAATTTATGCTTTTTCAAATGTATTTTTAATAGCTGCTATTGGATTCTTTATTTTATCTTTCTCTATGGCATATGCAAATACAGGATTTTATACATTTTACCAAAATAACGTTCCCGTTCATATAATGGGACGGATCGGGAGTATATATGGACTTGTTATTGCGTTAGTAACAATCTTTATTACAATATTATCTGGTGTTGCGACTCAGTTCATTTCTATACAACTTGTAGTTATTGTAGGTTCATTCATCATGTTATTTATTACTATCGTCTTGTGTGTGTTTACTTTATTCCCATCACAATCTAAGTTGTATTTTACTGAATCAATAAAGTGAAACTTTAATCAGGGGGCATCCCCCCCACTGATTATCAGCCCTCACCAAGCGGGCTTTTACGGGCAGCAGGGTCCCCACTTAACTTCTTTGCTTTCGCTGAATTTTGAGATGGGGGTCTTACTGCCCACACATAGCGGGATAAATTCGAAATGAACTTTGTGTTCTCATTAACAATTTATCGTATTTAATAAAAGGGTTCTTTCCCCTTTATATGGAAAAATCAATAAGGGGAAAGAACAATACCGAAAGATAAGGGTGGTTGTCGTGATAAAAACAAAAGATGAAATTGATAAAATTATAAAAGAAATACAAAAGAAAATAGATTTCTCTGGAGTAGTTTTAGTAAAAAAAGAAAAAGACTTAGTCTATGAAAAAGCTTTGGGTTACGCAAACCAAAGTGAATGTATAAACAATACGATACAAACAAGATTTGGCATTGCCTCAGGATGTAAAATTTTCACTGCAATTGGCATCTGTCAACTTGTTGAAAAAGGTTTTATTTCTTTTCATACAAAATTAAAAGATTGTCTAGAGATAAAATTTTCAAACTTCGATGAAGATATTACAATACATCAACTACTAACGCATAGCGCTGGTATACCAG